>JALZCN010000363.1 GCA_030863045.1 Actinomycetota bacterium
CACCACTTGAGCGAGGAGATTTGGCGCACCCGGGTGTCCACGCGGACCAGCAGGGGCCATCGGCCTCGCCACAGCTTGCTCTGTCTGGGCAATTAGCTGACCGCTCGCGTTCATCCGGCTGCAGGAACTCCCCGGCGATGGTCAGCTCGGCGGTGTCTAGATCAGCCGGGCCAGCGGCCGGTGGTGCGAAGTTCGTAGCGGCGTTGGGCGTAGGCCAGGTCGTCGCGCCACAGGCGGGCGGCGGCCCAGCGCATGGCAGGGCGCATCAGCGGTGCGCCGCGGCGGGCGACGACGAAACCGGGGCGCGGTGAGCTGGCGATGCTCGCCTCGATCACCGCGGTCTGAGGATGGCCGGCGTCGTCGACGCCCAACGGGACGGCGTGCGTCGCGACGACGCTACCGGCACCCTCGCCCTCCAGGATGTCCATCACCACCGTCCGCGGTTCGGGACAGCTGAACGCGGCCCGCACCGGTACCCCCACCCGTCGGGTGAGCCGGAAGGCGACGTCGACGATGAACCGATCGACGTCCTCGCTCGGTTCCTCCACAACGCGGAGCCCGACGAAGGAGTACGGGTGAAACCAGCTGCCGTGCCACGGATCGAGCCGGTTGGCGACGACGTCCTCGGGTTCGCAGCGTCCAATCCCGGTGAACACAGCGTCCAGGCTGGTCTCCGGATCGGGTCGGCGGTGCAGCACCGGCGCAGGTAGCGGGTCCTCTCCACCCACCGAGTCCAGCCGCACCCAGGCCAGCACCCCGTCGTCGTGGGCGGGGAACGGATCCCACCCCGGCACACCGCCGGCCCCGATCGCCAGGCCATGCCAGCGGCACACCAGCTCCCCGCGCGCCACCGCCGCCTGGCACAGTGGCGCGCCCAGATGCGGGCACTCCCCCGGACCGGCATGCAGAGCGCCATCGGCAGTGCGCCAGGCCACCACCTCGACATCTGCGATGGTGCGCCCGAAGGGCCGATCGGCACGGATCTCCTGACTCGCGGCGAGCACGTACCAGTTGCCCGACGGCCGAGCCTGCGCCCGTTTGAGTGCCGCCTCGATCAGGCCGGGCCGGGCATCGCGCCAGGTAGGTTGCTGGCCGGCCCAGGTCCAGGCCGGCAGCCGCCGCAGCGGTATCCGGTTGCCTACCATCGTCACCCTTCCGGTCACGTCCGGACCGCGATTGACGTTCCGTTCGGCTGACCGCGCCCATCTGACGGTATCTCCCTTTGCGTTGCCGGGCTCGGGCCGGTACGACTGGGTGGCCACCAGTTGAGCACCTCCGACCCGCGCAGCAACGTCGTTCACCGTCCCACGAAGGCGAACCTGATGTCTGTTGAGTTCCGCGCTGAGTCCTACCCCGATCTCGAAGGGATCCCTCATACGGGTGAAGCGTTTCTTCCTGACGGCCACTTGGTAGAACCCCAAGCCGACGACTTCGAGCACGCCCAAGCTGCCCCCCTCGACCGGCAGTGGTATAAGCGAGCGGTCTTCTACGAAGTGCTTGTTCGGGCGTTTCACGACCACGACGGGAACGGCACCGGCGATCTGATCGGGCTGACCCAGAAGTTGGACTACCTGGAATGGCTGGGCATAGACTGCCTGTGGTTACCGCCGTTCTATGCCTCCCCCTTGCGTGACGGCGGTTACGACATCTCCGATTTTCGAGCCGTATTGCCCGAGTTCGGCACCGTCGAGGATTTCGTGGTGCTGCTCGACGAGGCCCACAAGCGGGGTATCCGAGTGATCACTGACCTGGTCATGAACCATACCTCCGATCAACATGCTTGGTTCCAGGAGTCGCGTCGTGATCCGGATGGGCCCTACGGTGACTTCTACGTCTGGAGCGACAAGGACACTGCCTATCCAGATGCCCGGATCATCTTCGTCGACACTGAGACGTCGAACTGGACCTATGACCCGGTACGCGGGCAATTCTACTGGCACCGGTTCTTCTCCCACCAGCCCGACCTCAACTACGAAAATGCTGAGGTCGGTGAAGCTATGCTCGACGTGCTGCGGTTCTGGCTGGATCTGGGCATCGACGGCTTCCGGCTGGACGCCGTGCCATACCTGTTCGAGGAAGAGGGCACCAACTGCGAGAACCTGTCCCGCACCCACGAGTTCCTCAAGCGCTGCCGCAAGGTGGTCGACGATGAATACCCAGGCCGGGTCTTGCTGGCCGAGGCAAACCAATGGCCCACCGATGTGGTCGCTTACTTTGGCGACCCCGCAGTGGGTGGTGACGAATGCCATATGGCATTTCATTTCCCGTTGATGCCGCGCATCTTTATGGCAGTCCGCCGGGAATCCCGGTTTCCGATCTCGGAGATCTTGGCTCAGACGCCACCGATCCCGTCCGGCGCCCAGTGGGGAATTTTCTTGCGCAATCACGACGAGTTGACCCTGGAGATGGTCACCGACGAAGAGCGCGACTACATGTACAGCGAGTACGTCGAAGATCCTCGGATGCGGGCGAATATCGGTATCCGCCGGCGGTTGGCGCCGCTGCTGGAGAACGACCGGAATCAGCTCGAGCTCTTCACGGCGTTGCTGCTGTCACTGCCGGGTTCGCCTGTGCTGTACTACGGCGACGAGATTGGAATGGGGGACAACATCTGGCTGGGTGATCGAGATGCAGTACGCACCCCGATGCAGTGGACCCCTGACCGCAACGCGGGATTCTCCGGCTGTGACCCGGGCCGCATTTACCTGCCGGTGATCATGGACCCGGTGTACGGCTATCAGGCGATCAATGTCGAGGCGCAGTCGGCATCGTCCCAGTCGTTACTGAACTGGACCCGGCGGATGATCCAGGTGCGGCGTGAGCATCCGGCCTTCGGGCTGGGCAACTTCATCGAACTCAGCTCGTCCAATCCCAGCGTGCTGGCCTATTGTCGCAGTCACGGTGGTGACCCCGGCACTGGAGATGATCTCGTCATCTGCGTCAACAATATGTCCCGCTTCCCGCAACCGGTGGAGCTCGACCTGTCTGAGCATGAGGGGGGCGTCCCGGTCGAGCTGACCGGTGGCGTCCGTTTCCCTCCGATCGGCGAGCTGCCCTACCTGCTCACGCTGCCCGGCCACGGCTTCTACTGGTTCCAGATCATTCTTCCGGATCCCGGACGTGACCTGTGAGCAGTGCTAGCGACCTGCTCACACACATCGCCGACTCACTGGCGGCGGTGCTTCCCGAGCAGCGCTGGTTCGCCGGCAAGGACCGTCCGGTGCACGCGGTCGTTCCAGTACGCGCCACCGATCTGGCCGGAGAGGATCCCCGGCTGGTGCACGCCGTCATCGAGGTCGACCAGGGTCATCAGCCCCGGAACCGGTACCAATTGCTGCTCGGGGTGCGCAGTGAGCTGCCCGACAACCTCGGGCACGCCTGGGTCGCCGCATGTGGGGACCACGCGGTGTACCAAGCAGTGCACGACGTAGAGCTCACCGCCGTGCTGCTGGAGCTGATGGCCCGGGGCGCCGAGGTGCAAGGGTTGCGCTTCGCCGCCGAGCCGGGTGTCACGCTGGACACCGAGCAGCGCTCCCGCCCGGTCGGGGCTGAGCAGTCCAACACCTCGCTGATTTACGGCCAGACCTACATCCTGAAGCTGTTCCGCAAGCTGGCCGAGGGCCGCAGCCCGGACCTGGAGTTGCACCGAGCGTTGGCCGCCGTGGGTTGCGCGCACATCGCGGCGCCGCTGGGCAGTATCGAGGGCACGTTGGATGCCGGCAGCGGCAGCAGCGAGACGGTCACCTACGGCATGCTCACCGAATTCCTGCGCAACGCCGCCGACGGCTGGGCGATGGCGACTGCGAGCGTGCGGGACCTGCTGGCCGAGGACTTGCTGTCCGACAGCGCGGCCGGGCCGGTGGAGCACGCCGATCCCGCCGACGCCGGAGGCGATTTTGCTTCCGAGGCGTACCGGCTCGGGCAGGCGGTGGCCTCCGTGCACGCCGACCTGGCCACCGCGCTGGGCAGCTCCCCGGCCCCCGCCGGATATCTCGACACCGTGGCCAACGGCATGCAGCGCAGGCTGGACGCCGTCCTTGAGCAGGTTCCTGAGCTGCGCCCATACTCCGATGCACTGCGGTCGGCCTTCGATGAGGTGCGCAGTGTCGACAGCCCGGTGCCACTCCAGCGGGTGCACGGTGACCTTCACCTTGGACAGGTGCTGCGAAGTGTCACCGGCTGGGTGCTGATCGACTTCGAAGGCGAGCCGATGGTAGCGCTGGCTGCCCGCGTCGCCCCCACGTCTGCAGTGCGTGACGTCGCTGGGATGCTGCGCTCCTTCGACTACGCCGCCAACCATTTAGCGTTGGGCGAGGCCGACCACGAGCATCACGCAGCGGTGGCCTTGGCCTGGGCCACCCGCAACCAGGAGGCGTTCTGCGACGGTTACGCCCAGGCTGCACCGGACCCCCGCAAGCAGGGCGTTCTGCTCCGCGCCTTCGAGCTGGACAAGGCCCTCTACGAGGTCGGCTACGAGCACAGCAACCGCCCGCCCTGGCTTCCGATCCCACTAGCCGCCGTCGCCCGCCTCACCGCTGTCCCCTAACTCGATTGACCAGGACCTCGGTCGACTGGTTCCCCGGTTGTTCGCGCCTCTGCCACTGGCCGTTCACCATGCGTGGGTAACTGACGTCCTCGGGTCCGCAATGCAGGCAGGAATCTCGATGGATCTCGCACTGCTCGCTGTCGTGGCGATTATCGGGGTCGCGTTGTTCTTCGATTTCACCAACGGGTTTCATGACGCAGCGAACTCGGTCGCCACGATCGTCGCGACTCATGTGTTGCGGCCACGGTTCGCCGTGGTTTGGGCGGCGTTTTTCAATTTATCGCGTTCCTGATCTTCAGCACCCAGGTGGCGAACACGATCGGCGAGACGGTGCGGACCGAGATCGCCGGACCTGCGGTGATCTTCGCTGCGCTCATCGGCGCGATCGTGTGGAACGTGTTCACCTGGTGGCTTGGGTTGCCGAGTTCGTCGTCGCACGCGCTTGTCGGCGGCCTGGTCGGGGCGGGCATCGCCGCCGCAGGTGCGGGGTCGATCGAGTGGTCGAGTGTGCAGAAAACCGCAGTGTTCATCGTGGTCTCCCCCTTGGTGGGGTTCGCGCTGGCGGCCGGACTGATGTCGGTGGTGCGCCTGCTGGAGCGCCGGGCCGGAGTCACCAACGGTCACCAGGCGTTCAAGGTCCTGCAGCTGGCCTCATCGGCGGCCGTGTCGTTGGGGCACGGAAGCAACGACGCGCAGAAGACCATGGGGGTGATCGCTGCGCTGCTGGTCGCGACAGGCTACTTGCAGGGTGGTGGTGACGAGCTGCCCATCCCATTGTGGGTGGTGCTCGCTGCCCACGCCGCGATCGCGCTCGGCACGCTGTCGGGGGGCTGGAACATCATCCGGACGATGGGTACGCGGATCACTGACCTGCGGCCCGCCAGCGGGTTCTCCGCCGAGACCGGCGCCGCGACGGCGCTGTTCGGGTCCACCCTGGTTGGAGCTCCGGTGTCCACCACGCATACCGTGACGGGCGCGGTGACCGGGGTCGGTGTGGTCGCCCGCGGCCAGGAGGTCAGCTGGGGCATCGCTCGACGAATGGTGCTGGCGTGGGTGGTCACGCTGCCGGCGGCTGCCGTGTCTGCCGCGGCGGTCTACGGAATGACCCGGCTGCCGTTCCCGGCGCCGCAGTGGCGTTGGCTGTGATCGGTGCCCTCGGCCTCGTCGGTGGCTACCGCGCCTGGCGCGGGGCGGCCCGCCCGACCGACATCGCCCGGGAAGTTGCTCAGCGCTACGAACGTACCCGGCCAGCGCCCGCATTGTAGGGCGCAGCTGTATCTCAGCATGCTGAGATACAGCTGCCGGGGGAGTCGACGGCGTCGACCACCTGGCTACCGCCGCGTCGGGTGCCTTCTGCGCAACTCCGGCACGACGTTGGTGTCAAGCGAGAAGATCACGAGTTCGCGAAGTCCACCCAGCAGATATGCGCGGTAGCCGACACACTGGAGCACGACAACCCGGGAGGACGTGACGTGCACGCAGCAGACCACGCCATCTCAGCACCACCGACCGACGAGCTGCACCGGCTGCTGGCCGGCGAACACCACGACCCACATTCAGTGCTCGGGGCTCATCCGCATCCTGACGGCACCGTGGTCCGAGCGCTGCGCCCGCAAGCCGATGAGGTGACGGTGCTCACGCAAGAGCGGGAGTACCCACTGGAACACTGCATCGGGGGCCTTTTTCACGGCGTGACACAAGATCCCGGTGACTATCGCCTGCGGGTGCGCTACGGCGACCACACGGAGATCACCGATGACCCGTACCGGTGGCTGCCCACGCTCGGTGAAATCGACCTGCACCTCATCGGGGAGGGCCGTCACGAGCGGCTGTGGGACGTGCTCGGCGCGCACGTGCGGACCTACCCGACCCCAGGTGGCGTGGTGTTGGGAACCTCGTTCGCAGTGTGGGCACCGCACGCTCGGGGAGTCCGGGTATGTGGAGACTTCGACGCCTGGTCCGGAGTAGCCACCCCGCTGCGCTCGCTGGGCTCGAGCGGAATATGGGAGGTCTTCCTGCCGGGTGTCGGCCCCGGTACCCGCTACAAGTTCCGCCTACTGGGCCCCGACGGGAACTGGCATGAGAAGGCCGATCCGATGGCCCGTGCCACCGACGTCCCGCCGAGCACGGCATCGGTGGTCGCCGCCGCGTCGAGCCACGAGTGGAGCGACGTCCCGTGGCTCGCCCAGCGGGCGCAGAGCCAGCCGACGGCCCAGCCGATGAGCATCTATGAGGTCCACCTCGGCTCTTGGCGGCAAGGCCTGGGATATCGCGAGCTGGCCCATGAGCTGGTCGACTATCTACGGACGACCGGCTTCACCCACGTCGAGTTGCTGCCGGTGGCCGAGCATCCCTTCGGCGGCTCCTGGGGTTATCAGGTGACGTCCTATTACGCGCCGACTTCGCGATACGGCGGCCCGGACGACTTCCGCTACTTCGTCGACACGCTGCACGCCGCCGGGATCGGGGTGCTCATGGACTGGGTGCCCGCGCACTTTCCGCGCGATGATTGGGCGCTGGCTCAATTCGACGGCGGGCCGTGCTACGAGCATTCCGACCCTCGGCGGGCGGCGCATCCGGACTGGGGAACCCTGATCTTCGACTACGGGCGCAACGAGGTCCGAAACTTCCTGGTCGCCAACGCGCTGTACTGGATCGAGGAGTTTCACCTCGACGGACTGCGGGTGGACGCCGTGGCCTCGATGCTCTACCTCGACTACTCGCGCCAGCCGGGCGAATGGTCGCCCAATGTTCACGGCGGGCGGGAGAATCTGGACGCAGTGACATTCCTGCAAGAGATGAATGCCACCGTGTACAAGCGCCACCCAGGGGTGGTGACGATTGCCGAGGAGTCCACTGCCTGGCCCGGTGTCACCCGCGCAACGCACGTGGGCGGCCTGGGTTTCGGCTTCAAATGGAATATGGGCTGGATGCACGACACCCTCGGCTATCTCGGCCATGATCCCGTGCACCGCACCTACCACCACAACGCAATGACGTTCTCCCTGATGTACGCCTGGAGCGAGAACTACGTGCTGCCGCTGTCACACGACGAAGTGGTGCACGGCAAGGGCTCATTGTGGGGTCGGATGCCGGGCGACGAGTGGAACAAGGCGGCCAACCTGCGTGCCCTGTTCGCCTACATGTGGGCCCATCCCGGCAAGCAACTGCTGTTCATGGGCGGCGAGTTCGGCCAGTCTGCGGAGTGGGCGGAGAATCGATCACTGGACTGGAACCTGCGCTATCACCCGCTGCATGGCGGATTGTTGCAGTTGATCGGCGACCTCAACGCCATCTACCGATCGCACCGGGCGCTCTACAGCCAGGACACGAACGCTGCCGGCTTCGAATGGATCGACGCCAACGACGCCGAGGGCAACGTGCTGACCTTCCTGCGCTGGGGCGACGACAAATCTGTGCTGGCCTGCCTGGCAAACTTCGCCGGTAAGCCGCATGAGAGCTACCGCGTCGGGTTACCACGCCTCGGACGCTGGCGAGAAGTTCTCAACACTGACTCCGACGGGTACGGCGGCTCCGGCGTCGGAAACCTCGGCGAGGTGCTGGCCGACGACAAACCGTGGCACAGACGACCCTACTCCGCGCTGCTTCGGCTACCCCCGGCCGGCGTGTTGTGGCTCACTCCCGCCGAACCGTGAGGTCCAACCCTGGGTAGTCACGGCCACCCATATGGGCGCAATCTGGAGCAGCATACGGGCGTAGGGGGGTACCCGCCCTGGTAAGGACCGATCCCGTGGGGTCGTTGAGCGGTGGGTCGACAAGGTGGGACAGCACCACACAGACAACCTCGGTGGCCAGGGCAATGCCGCGTCCTCACCGGGCGACCTCGTCGTGGAATGGACCCGCGCTGTCACCGATGCCTGCTCCCCGCCGATGTCGTTATCCGACGCCCGGCAGTACCTGGAGAACCTCACTCAACAACTACTGGCCGCACTGTCCGCTTCTTCGGTGGACACTCGGGCCGC
Source organism: Actinomycetota bacterium (assembly GCA_030863045.1). Classification (GTDB taxonomy): domain Bacteria; phylum Actinomycetota; class Actinomycetes; order Mycobacteriales; family Pseudonocardiaceae. The sequence continues at coordinate 8,530 of JALZCN010000363.1, forward strand.
ATCCGACGTGGGAGCTCGGCTCGTCGCCGGCGGGTTCACCGGTGCGCAGACCCTGCCTCGGACCTTCGACGTTCTCGGTCGCACCTTGCCGGCAGCCGGCGCGGCGGTGGACCCAGCCTGCAGCCGAATCATCGAGCTGCTTGGCGCGTTGGCTGCCGGTTACACACGGGCGCTGTGCAGCCGGGATCTGCGCGCCTGTGAAACTCGATTCCGGGAAATGTTCGAGTCGTCGCCGGTGGGTATCGCGATCAGCCGACCCAGCGGACGGATCCTGGAGGCCAACCGGTCACTCGAGAACACTCTCGGCTACTCCTCGGGTGACCTGACCGGCCGCGAACTGAGCGAATTGCTTCCAGCTGGTGACCTGGCCGTCGTGGAGCAGCGCCACGATCTGGCCACGGGCCAGGATCCGCGCTTCCGGATTCGCTTCCCGCTGCGCCGGGCGGATGGCGAGACTGCATGGGTGCATGTGGCCTCCTCCGTACTCCTCGACGACGAGCAGAGCGCCCAGTACGTC
>JALZCN010000370.1 GCA_030863045.1 Actinomycetota bacterium
GCGTACCGGTCTGGCTCGGCCGCCGGAAGATCGATCTTGTTGAGCACTGGGATGACTCGGAGATCCTTCTCCAGCGCCAGGTACAGGTTCGCCAGGGTCTGCGCTTCGATGCCCTGGGCGGCGTCCACCAGCAGTACCGCACCCTCGCAGGCCTCCAACGCCCGGGACACCTCGTAGCTGAAGTCGACATGGCCGGGAGTGTCGATCAGGTGCAGCACGTGATCGACCCCGTCGACCCGCCAAGGCAGCCGCACGTTTTGGGCCTTGATGGTGATGCCGCGCTCGCGCTCGATGTCCATCCGGTCGAGGTACTGCGCCCGGTAGCTGCGCGCGTCGAGCACCCCGGTGAGCTGCAGCATGCGGTCGGCCAGGGTGGACTTGCCGTGGTCAATGTGCGCGATGACGCAGAAGTTGCGGATCAGCTCGGGAGGGGTGAACGTCTTGTCGGCGAACGTGGTCACTCAGCAGTCCTCAGATGGCGGCAGGGATCACGTCATGGTCGCACGCCACAGTGAGCGTGCCCGCGCCCACCGGCAGCGCGGCTGTCCGACCTCCCGCCTATCAAGCGCGTGCTGTCAGCACTTGGCCAGCACCTCGACACCAGCCCTGATGCGCGGGGTCGCTGCGATTCGGGCGTCGAGGGTGACCAGTGGAATCCCGAGTTGCTCGGCCAGGGCGACGTAAAGGCCGTCGGTGAAAGTCACGTTGTGCCGCAACTCCCAGGCTCGCGGGTAGAGCACGGTGTTCGAAGCGCATGATCTCCAGCGCACCGAGGGTGTCAATCGCAATGCTGGCCCGCTCGTCGTCGAGCGATCCGTGTCGCCACTGCCTGCGCACCGCACTACCTGCCTCACCATCGACGACGGCAGGCGCCGCCAGCCGCTCGCCGGTCAACCGGTCGGCCGAAGCCGCCGATCCGATAACCACTGCACGATCACTGAAGCGTTGACGACGATCACCCGGCTCGTTCCCGCTGAGCACGAATATCCTCAGCGATCTCCTCGTCGGTGATGCCGGTGGGGGGCAGCCCGTGCAGGCGGGCGAAGATTTCCGCGTTACGGCCGAGCGGCTGGCCAGCTCCAGCTCGCGCAGCGCGAACCTGTCAGCGATAGAACTGCTGCCTAGGCTTGCCTGGTGAGTTCGGCGTGTACGTCTCGGGCACGTCTCGGATCTGGATCACTTTCATGCACCTAATTACACCCACGTTGCACGCACTCGTGCTACGCGCTGTTCGCTCTCGGCTGCATGACGGCGACCGGGCAAGACGGGATGATCGACGTAAGACCTCCGAGAGGACCATCGTGACCATCGTTCCGTTACCCACGCTGGGTCGCCGGGAAGCTGCCGCCGCTGCACTGGCCGCCAAACATCGCCACCAGGTGTCCTGGCAGAAAATCGCGGAGACCCTGGACCGCTCACTGGTGTGGAGCACGTCGGCCGTGCTGGGCCAGCAGCCGCTCAACGCGGAACAGGCCGGCGCGGTGGGGCGCCTCCTGCACCTGGACGACGAGGTCGTCGACGCCCTGCAGTTGCCGCCGGTACGCGGCGCGGACATGGTCGATGCCACCGAACCGGTGGTGTACCGGCTGCAGGAGATGGTGCAGGTCTACGGCAGCACGCTGGCCGAGCTGATCCGTGACGAGTTCGGTGACGGCATCATGAGCGCCATCGACTTCGAGTTGTCCCTGGAACGCCGCGAAGACCCGAAGGGTGATCGGGTGCGACTGGTGTTGGACGGGAAGTTCCTGCCCTACCGGGTGTTCTGAGACCTGCTCGGCAGGATCGAAGCATCAATCCTGGGACCTGCTCGACAGGGTCGAAGCATCAATCCTGAGACCTGCTCGCTGATCAACCCGCAATGGATGATCAGCGGGCACCTCGACGATCACCAGCCGGAGGCCATCCGGATCAGCGATCCACATTTCGTCGAGCCCCCACGGTTCGCGGCGCGGCTCCCGAAGCACCTGGACTCCCTGCGCGATGAGGTCGGCCGCCGTTGCGGCCAGGTCGCGAACTTGCAACCACACCGCGGTCGCAGGACTCGGGCTCGACTCGGAGTTCCTGGACACCTCGAGGAATCCGCCGCCAAGGACAAACACCGTGCCACCGGGGAACTCTCGGTGGATGGCAAGTCCGAGCACGTCACGGTAGAACGCCGTCGAACGGTCTCGATCCCGCGGGTGAAGCAGGACGCGGCTACTCAGTACCTCCATACGCCCGTCCTACCGGCTTTCGGCCGGGGTTTCATCTGGCCCGGCCATACCGGCTGTTACGATCGTCTACCGTGCCGCGCGACGGCACCCCCTGCCGAAGGCGAGATCGAAGGTAAACGCGTGGCCAACATCAAGTCGCAGCTCAAGCGGATCCGGACCAACGAGAAGGCACGACTGCGCAACAAGTCCATCAAGTCGTCGCTCAAGACCGCGGTTCGCCGGTTTCGCGAGGCCGCGGCCGTTGGCGACAAGGACCGCGCGCTGACCGAGTTGCAGACTGCCAGCCGCCAGCTGGACAAGGCCGCAAGCAAGGGCGTCATCCACGGCAACCAGGCGGCCAACCGCAAGTCGGCGATGGCCAAGCGGGCCAACCAGCTATAGCTCAGCGGCGGCGCGCAGCACACAGCGCAAGCACCGCGCGTTCCAGTGCATAATCGGCGTCCGCAGCCACCCCCTTGACATCGGCGTTGACCGACGCGACTACTTGAATCGCCTGCGCTAGCCCGTCACGTTCCCAACCGCGGGATTGCGCCATCGCCTTTTTGACCTTCCACGGCGGCATGCCAAGTGTGCTGGCCAGGCGGTACGGGTCGGCGCGGCCCGAGGCCGTCACCCGGGCAACCGTGCGCACGGCATCGGCCAGCGCGTCTGCGACCAGGACATGTGGCACGCCCAGCTGCATGGCCCAGCGCAGCATCTCCAGAGCACCGGCGCGGTCCCCGGTCATCACCTTCTCAGCCACCGAGAACCCAGTGACCTCGGCGCGGCCCCAGTGATACCGGCGCACCGCGGCCTCGTCTACCGAGCCGCCGCTGTCGGTGGTCAGCTGTGCTGCAGCAGAGGCGAGTTCGCGCAGGTCGGAACCGACGGCGTCGAGTAAAGCGGTCACCGCGCCAGCGCTGATCCATCCTCCGGACCGGTGTACCTCGGCACGCACGAAGCCGGCCCGGTCCTCGAAGCGGGTGATCCGGGCGCATTCACCGACTGCGGCACCGGCCGCCCGCAGCCCATCGGCCAGAGCCTTACCCCGCCCACCTCCAGCGTGCAGAACGACGAGGACGATTCCCTCGGACGGGTTGCGCGCATGGTGCAGGATCGCCTCGGCGATCTCCTTGCCCGCCTCGTGTGCGGCGCCGAGAACCACCACTCGCCCTTGCGCGAACAGCGATGGGCTGACCAGCTCGTCGAGCTCGCCGGGAATCAGGTCGGTGGTACGGATCCGGCGCACCTCGGTCTGCGGGTCGGCCCGTCGCGCGGCACTCTCAACGGCCTCAACC
>JALZCN010000394.1 GCA_030863045.1 Actinomycetota bacterium
GAGCTGCTCACCGCGCAGGTCCGCGGCGTGTCCCATTCGGTGGAAGGCGGACAGCGCATTGGGGCTCGCGTAGATCACCATCCCGGTGGGGTCGAGGCGCAGCAGGCCGTCACCCGCCCGCGGTCCACCGCGGGGATCCTTCGTGGTGCTGACGTCCGGGAAGGTGCCATCGGCCAGCATCTGGCATAGGTCTGTGGCGATTCCCAGGTACGCGATCTCCAGTGGGCTGGGCACCCGGGGAACTGCCAGATTCGCCTCCCGTCCCAGGACGGCGATCGGCCGCTCGCCCAACCGCACCGGCACCACCTCACGACGTACTGGAACGCCGAACAGCCAGTGCGGCTCCTCGTCACGCAGGATGTTGCCTTGTTCCAGCGCTTGGCGTAGCCAGCTGTGCTCGGTGTCTGTGGCCCGGGTACCGACGACATCCTCGGGATGCACGGTGGGTCCGGTGGTGGGCCGGACGTGTGCCACACACAGAAAGTCTCCTGCCGTACCGTCGACGTCCAGCGGCGCCCACATCACGAAATCAGCGAAGGACAGGTCAGCGAGTAACTGCCACTCGGCGACGATCCGCTGCAGGTGGCCGACCGCCGCGCCGGGCAAGTGGGTGTGCTGCGCGAGCAACTCGCTCAGCGTCGACATTGCGGCTCACCCACCCTCGCCGATGACCTCACTCCACGGTGACTGCGCCGGGTGACATCACTCGACCACGGCGATCAGGTCGCCCTGCTGCACAACGTCACCCTCGGAGACCGCTAATTTCGCGACGGTTCCCTCGACCTCAGACAGGACCGGGATCTCCATCTTCATCGACTCGAGGATCACTAACGTGTCGCCGTCAGACACGGTGTCGCCCTCGGCGACCACGATCTTCCAGACGTTGGCCACCATTTCGGCCCGGATCTCCTCAGTCATGGATCTCCCTCCTCGACGTTCGGCCCTCATCCAACCACGGTGAGCGGCGCACGGTCGGCAGCGTCGTGGCGCACCGTGACACACTCATCGACGAACGCAACCAAGCTGACAAAGGAGAACACCGTGTCCAAGAAGGGCCGCAAGAAGCGTGGCCGTAAGAAGAACGCCGCCAACCACGGCAAGCGCCCGAACAGCTGACGTGCTGCAGGGCCCGCCGGAGCACCGGCGGGCCCGGTTGAACTCAGCGCTCGTTCGACAGCCAGACGCGGCTTTCGGAGCTGGTTGAGACCTCCACGACGGTGCCGTCGCTCTTGCGCTCGACACTCACCTCCACGCTCATGGTCGACTGGCGAATCATGATGTCCCGTATTGACTGCCGCAACCTCTGCTTGAGCGCGTCAGGGGCGTGCTCGCCGCGGCACTTTCGGGCCAACAACGCCTTGAGGTGCTCATCCAGACCGAGCTCCGCCAGGCACGGGCCACACTCGTCCAGATGGCGCTGCAACAGTTCCCGCCGCTCCTGATTGCACTCGTTGTCCAGGAACAGCCATAGCTGAGCGAGTACCTCCCGGCAGTCGGTTTCGTGCGGGTCTCCGCAGCTCATGACGCGACCTCCGCATCCCGCAAGAAGCCCCGCTCGCGGGCCACGCCGGTGAGCATGTCACGCAGCTGTTTACGGCCCCGGTGTAACCGGGACATCACAGTCCCGATCGGGGTACCCATGATGTCGGCGATCTCCTTGTACGCGAAGCCCTCGACGTCGGCCAGGTAGACGGCCATCCGGAACTCCTCAGCCAGCTGATTGAGCGCCTCCTTGACGTCGGAGTCGGGCAGCCGGTCCAGTGCTTCCATCTCCGCCGACCGTAGGCCGGACGAGGTGTGCTGCTCGACCTGGGCCAGCTGCCAGTCGGTGATCTCGTCGGTGGGCTGGGAAACCGGCTGACGCTGCCGCTTGCGGTATCCGTTGATGTAGGTGTTGGTGAGAATGCGATACAGCCAGGCTCTCAGGTTGGTACCCGCGCGGAAGGATTCGAAGGCGCCATAGGCCTTGAGGTACGTCTCCTGCACGAGATCCTCCGCGTCGGCCGGGTTCCGGGTCATCCGTAGCGCCGCCGCGTAGAGCTGGTCGAGCAAGGGCATCGCCTCGCGCTCGAAGCGCGTGGTGCGCTGCTCGGGAGTCTCCTCAACACCCTGATGCTCGGGGCCCGGGTCCGCGGCCTGATTGCCGGCTTGGCCGGCTGCGACCTGATTGCCGGCTTCGCCGGCTGCGACCTCATTGCCGGCTTGGCCGGCGGTGCTGTGCGTCAGCGACTCGTCGGCCGCCGCTTTTACGCCTGGCACCATAGACCGTCCGGGGCTTGATTCGGGCTGGGCTGCTGCGCCGTCGGCTGGCATCACTCCGACCACCCCCATGCCCAGGTATGCATTGGTGGTCGAGAGTACGCGCACACCGGAGGCTCGGCCCGTCGAAATCGGTCGGCGTCGGTGCTGCAACCGGTGGCGGGGGTGTTGGACTGTCGTTACCACGGCCCGAGCAACGCCCACGCCAGCCCCCGCATTCCGTGCCGGAATCAAGCATGATCGCCGTCTGTGCACCGGGGAGCGGCTTGGGCGATTGCGCCGCACCCGCCAATGAGGCAACAGCGGGCTTTGGTGGGCAACCTCATGCAAATAGAGTCAGACCAGGGGGTCGGACAGTGGGCGCAGCCGGCGCTGCAGCCACTCAGCCACTGCACGACTCACCGCTTGAGGTTGCGTCTTGAGTGAGTGGTCGCCCGGCACCACCACGACCTCACGGCCGGCGGCGGGTTCGGGACAACCGAAGGGATCCCGCTCGCCCTGCACGACAAGTACCGGAACGTTGACTGCGTCTAGCTCGTCCATCCGGTTGCGGTCCGGTCGGCCGGGTGGGTGCACGGGGAAGGCCAGACACAACACCGCCACGGCAGCTCCCTGCGCCGCAGTGCGACAAGCCACCCTGGCCCCTGCGGAACGACCACCGAAGACCAGCGGCAGGTCGGCGAATACTCCGTTCCCCAGGCACCCGGCGACGGCCAGCCACGCCTCGTCCAGCTGCCTGGCCGGCGCCGGGGCGCGCCTACCCGCGACTCGATAAGGCTGCGCGATCAGCGCCACATGCACCCCGGTCGCCGTCGCCGCTCTGGTGGTGGCCACTAGGTCGGGTGCCTTGGTGGAGCCACCCGCACCATGCCCGAGCAGCAGCGCCGCCACACCTTGCGGGCAGCAATGTAGATCAGCCTCCGCTGGGCCGTGTGGTGTCGGGATCGTCAGTCCGGTCACCGGACCTGATCCAGATCCAGCAGCGGGGACTCCAGCTCGACCCGTTCGACCAGCTCAGGACCGTCATGCCGGACGCTGTTCACCGCGGTGGACACCGGCCGCAGCTCCAACGCAGCCACCAGTTCCGGAGGCGGCGGCACGAGCAGCTCGCTGGGATCATCACGGTCCGGATCCAGCCAGTCCTGCCACTGCTGGGCCGGCAGGATCAGTGGCATCCGGTCGTGGATCTCCGTGAGTGGACCTACCGCGTTGGTGGTCAGCACCGCGCAGGTCACCAGCGCCGACGCCGGGTCGTCAGCAGGACGCCAGGTAGACCACAACCCGGCCAGGGCGAGTGCTGAGCCGTCGGCCGGGGCGATGAAGAATGGCTGCTTGTGTGTCCCCAATTGCTGCCACTCGTACCAGCCGTCGGCCGGTAGCAGGCAGCGCCGTTTGGCCACCGCATCGCGGAACGCAGGCTTGCCGGCAGCACTCTCGGCCCGGGCATTGATGAGCCGTGCTCCGACCTTCGAGTCCTTCGCCCAGTGCGGCACCAGTCCCCAGCGCATCACCCGTATGCTGCGCACCGTACGGTCCGGATCGGGAACTCCGTGCTGATCGCGCGGATGCCGGGTGACGACCGATAGCACCGGTTTGGTCGGCGCGATGTTGTAATCGGCGCCTGGCGCCGCATTCTCGGTTGCATCTACCGCGTCGAACTCGACGGCCAACGTCGCGGGATTCCTGGTCAAAGCGTACCTGCCGCACATGGAGTCATCGTGGCACGCCCAATACGCAAAGAACGACGGCCTACCCTGCCACCCGCGACCAACCTAGCTGACCGCGGATTTGTCAACGCAGTCGATAGCCGACGCCCTGCACGGGCTTCCGCCGTTCGCGACCGGATACGCAATGATGGCGCCGTGACGACATCCACCCAACTGCCGTGGGCCGCGCCAGTGGCACGTGAACCGGTACGCGCCACCGTGACCGTGCCCGGATCGAAGTCAATCACCAACCGGGCGCTGCTGCTGACCGCGCTGGCCGGCACCGGCGGCACCCTCCGGGGGGCACTACGCAGCCGAGACACCGATCTTATGGTCGGCGCGCTGCACGCCATGGGAGTGCCGGTCACCGATTGCGGCAGTCGCGACAATGAACTCACCGTAGCCGCGCACAGCGGACTACGCGGAGACGCCACCATCGACTGCGGGTTGGCCGGCACCGTGATGCGCTTCGTGCCGCCGCTGGCCGCGCTGGCCGACGGCCCGGTTTGCTTCGACGGCGACGAGCAGGCCCGGCACCGACCGATAGGCGCAATGCTGACCGCGCTTCGTGCACTGGGTTGCCGGGTAGACGGGGACGCATTGCCATTCGTGTTGCACGGCGAGCGCTCGCGACGTGGCGGCGAGGTATGGATTGATTCCTCGGCCTCCTCGCAGTTCGTCTCTGGATTGCTGCTATCCGCCGCCAGGTACGACGACGGGATCACGGTCCATCACGACGGCCCGCCCGTCCCATCCCGGCCGCATATCGAGATGACCGTGCAGATGCTGACCGATCGCGGGGTGGTGGTGGACACCGACGGCACGACGTGGTGGCAGGTGGCGCCCGGGCCCGTGGCAGGCGGCGACCATGAGGTCGAGCCGGATCTCACGAATGCGGCGGTGTTCCTGGCGGCAGCCGCCGTCACTGGTGGGCAGGTAACCGTTCCGTACTGGCCAACTCGCACCACCCAGGCGGGCGACGCTATCCGCCCGCTGCTCGCACAGATGGGCTGCCGGGTGGGCCTGTACGAGCGCGGGTTAACCGTGTTGGGCCCTGCCCAGCTGGATGGTGTGGACGCCGACCTGCATGACGTCGGGGAGCTCACCCCGACGGTGGCTGCACTGGCGGCACTGGCCAGGGGGCCCTCGCGGCTACGCGGGATCGCCCACTTGCGCGGCCACGAGACCGACCGGCTGGCCGCGCTGGCCACCGAGATCGTGGCCCTGGGCGGCGACGTCCGGGAGACCACCGATGGCCTGGAGATCCATCCCCGGCCGTTGCGCGCAGATCCTGGCCGCCCGTGGTGCGCTTATGACGATCACCGGATGGCCACCGCGGGTGCGATCCTGGGCTTGGTGGTGCCGGGAATGGCGGTGGACGGTATCGCCGCGACCACCAAGACACTTCCGGACTTCCCCTCGAGCTGGTCGGCCATGTTGACCGGTGGTGCCGGCTGAGCCGGCCCGGTAGTGGTC
>JALZCN010000397.1 GCA_030863045.1 Actinomycetota bacterium
CGGCGACGTCAGCGCAGGCGGAACTCAGAGAACGGTGTCCAGGGCTCCGTTCTTGGCTTGGGCGATCAGGTCGCCGAACTGCGCGGCGCTCATCCGAACCCGGGAGCCGAAGTCGTCGGTGAGGACGACGCGCTGCTCGGGCGGGGCGGATTCGTCGACGAACAGTTGCGGGCACCCGCAACCACACTCACCGCAGAACGTAGCGAGTGGCTGGGCGGTGGCGATGTCGAGCATGGTAAACCTCCGGTGTCTTTGCCTGACCAACTGAACGTACTTGACCAGCTACAATTCGCGAGACTCCCTTATCGGGTGGCCCGCAGGTAGCCTCTGGTGACGGACACGTGAGGATGCCTACCCATGCCTGATCTGGCCGCGCTGCTGACCGGTCCGACCGCACAGCAGGCGCTCGCCGACCGTGACATCACAGCTGTATTCCGCATTCTTCGCGACGCGGGGGTGAGTCAGGCCGCTATCGCGCGCGCCACCGGGCAGCAGCAGTCGGAAGTATCCGCAATCGTCTCCGGGCGTCAGGTGCAGTCGGTCCTCCTGCTGGAACGCATTGCGGACGGATTGGGAGTACCCCGGGGCTGGATGGGGCTGGCGCACGCCCATGACCTCGAGTCGGAGCCACTGTCGCCGGAGGATGGGGAGTCCGAGGATGAGCGCCGAGACAACCTGTTCCGGCATGCAGCCACCGTGCTGTACGGCAAGCCTGTGTTCGGTGCTGTGAAATCGATCCGAGTCATGGACGCCCCGACCCCGGTGCCGCGCCGGATCGGGCTCGGCGACGTCAAGCAGGTAGCGGCCACCACCGAGCGGCTGGGCCAGCTCGTCGGTGATCTCGGCGGCATCTCGATGACCGAAGCGCTGACCGCACACACGAGGGCTAGCGAGGCGCTGTTCGGCGCCGCCATGCGTGAACCGGTCCGGCAGCAGTTACTGGTTGCGCTGGCCGACGCGCACAGAACCGCAGGATCAGCCGCTGCGGGCGCCGGGCTGGGCGACCTTGCCCGCGAGCACAACATCCGGAGTATGGATTGCGCGGCTGCTGCGGGTGACATGTTGCGCGCTGTGGTGAGCCTGGATCACCTGGGGCATACGGAGTTGCAGGCCGAACCCAATGAGGCGTTGAAGCTGTTCCAACTCGGTGCAGCGACTGCTCCGAGCCCGCTGCCTTGTGCGCTGGTCGAGTACGACTGTGCTTTGGCGCTCAGCTTACTTGGCTTGACGGAGGAATCGCTCGCCACGTTGCGCCGGGCCCGCGTTACGTACCAGGCGGCCAGCGACGAGCCCCGGCCTTGGAAGTACTTCGCCGCGGCACTGCCACATACCGAGGGCCGCGTATACCTTGCTCTGGGCTACTTCGATCGTGCCGTGGTGGCCTTCGCCGAAGCGGAAGACGGGGCCAGCCATGCCGTTGGCTGTTCGATGGACAACTTCGGTCATCTCGCTGCCGCGCAGCTGCGGTGTGGGGAGCTGCGCTCTGGCCTGCGTACCGCGGAGCGGGCCATCAGCCTGGCCAGGGGCCTGCGCTCGGTGTCGGTACGAGACAACCTCGCGCCGCTGCAGGAGGCGGCGGCGGCCCGGCGTGACTCGGCGTGCCAGGACCTGGCTCACGAGCTGTCGACACTGCGCAGCGCGGCGTGAGTAGGCAGGAACAGCAGGCGGCCACCAAGGCGCTGTGGGGGATGGCCGACTATTCCGGTCTCGCTGCGCTGCTCGATCCGGCGGCGGCTACGCTGGTCGACGCGACGGCGCCGGAACCAGGGGATCGTGTCCTAGATGTCGCGGCCGGTACCGGCAACGTGGCGGTCCACGCCGCCGCGCGCGGCGCTCACGTCACGGCCTGCGACATCGCTCCACGCATGGTGCAGCTGGGCCGGGAGCGCACGGGCCCCGCGGTGACCTGGATCGAGACCGACGTCGAGGACTTGCCCCTGCCCGACGCCACCGTCGATATCGCCCTTTCGACCTTCGGTGTGATCTTCGCGCGCCGTCCCGAGGTGGCCCTGGCTCAGCTACGCCGCGTCCTGGTACCCGGCGGGCGGCTCGGCCTGACCGTGTGGACCGCCGACGGCTACGTCGCCGAGCGGGCCCGCATCATCAGAGACTACGTGCCCGCCGATCCTCACTACCCCGACACGCTGAGTTGGGGAGATCCGGGAACGCTGGAGCGCAGACTGGCCACCGGTTTCACCGACGTGCGGATCGAACGACGCTCAATACCCTGGCGTTTCGACTCCCCCCAGGAGATGTCCACGTTTTACGCTGCGCACTCGGCGGCATACGTCGCCGCCACGCAAGCGGCTGGCGAACGGGCCGATGCGATGATCGCCGCACTCGAGCGACACGCAGCACCGGACGGCGGCCCGGTGCGGATCGACTCCGAATACCTACTCGTGCAGGCGCAGGCGCGTTCGTGAGCACATTAACCCAGCAATTTCGGGATATCCTCCGGAGCCAATGCCGGGTGGAACGCGGCGCCGCGTGCCGAATCGGCCCCGATATGACGCCACCAGTCCGCCTGCTCGGTGTCATCGATACCCGCCACGATGACGACGGTTCCGGTGCGGCCGATCAATGGCAGCAGGCTGCCCAACGCGGGACGTAACACAGATTTGGGCTGCTGGGCGGTGGTGCGCACCAACGAGCCGGCCAGTTCCACCCCGTGCACCGGCAGCGCTTCCAGCAGTATGAGGTTTCCGACTGCCTGGCCGTACCGGGTCAGTACGGTCCGCACGCCGATATCCGCCAGGGTGCCGACGTTGTCCACCGCCTCGCCGTGCCCCGCGACGAGTACCTCGACCGGCATCCCCAGCAAGATGTCCTCCGTGCCCAGCCGGGCCGCCTTCAGGGCGTCGCGTACGACGGCCACCAGGTCGGGATCCTGGGTCAGATGGGTGGTCAGGTCGACCCGGACCGGCGGCACTGCGGTACCGAGCTGATCGCGCCAGCTGCGCAGCTGCTCGCAGGCCTGCTGCAGCATCCACGGTCCGATCGACAGGACCAGGCCGGTCTGCTCGGCAAGCCCGACACAGTCCTCGTAGGTCACCAAACCCCGCTTCGGGTGCTCCCAGTGCAACAGCGTCGCGAGCGCCCCGATTCGCCCGGCGTCGGTCGCTGCGGGATTCAGTCGTACCAGCGGCTGGTAACACAGCGTCACCTCGCCGTTCTCCCACGCGGCGGGCATCTCGGTGGCCAACGCGTACCGAGCCCGCTCGTCGGCGTCGGCGAGGGGGTCGTATAACCCCCACTGCCCGCGACCGGTTCGCTTGGCGCGGTGCAGGGTTGCCTCGGCAGCGCGGATCAGCTCTCTGACGTCCATCTCCTTGGCCGTGCGTCGCACGATGCCAACGCAAGCCGAGACGGCAAGTCCACGGCCGGCGAGGTAGACCGGTTCGGACAGTTCGGTACTGATGCGTGCGGCAAGGGTGGCCGCGTTGGGGGTAGCCGGAGATTCCTCGATGACGATCGCGAACTCATCGGCATCCAACCGGGCTACGGTGGCGCGTTCCTCGGCGACCAGCGATTGGAGCCGGCCTGCGATCGACCGCAGCAGGAGGTCACCGACGCTGATGCCGAGGCCGTCAGTGACGATCCCGAAGCAATCCAAGTCGATCATGCACAGCATGACGGCGGCGTCTGGTTGCCGCTCGAGCAGCGCCTCAAGGGAGATCGCGAAGTGTAGGCGGTTGGGCAGCCCGGTCAGCAGGTCATGCAGCGACTGGTGGCGCACCCGCTGCTCTAGCAACTGCCGGTCGGCGACGTCCTCCACCATCGTGACGTGGTGGGTCGGGTTGCCCAGCGAGTCACGCAGCACCGATACGGTCAACGCGACCCAGGTGGTGTCCCCGTTTCCAGCAAGTGCCCTTATTCTTCTCTGGAAACGTCCCCGCTTGCCCTCGACGAGCCCCCGGTACGCGGCAACCACCGGTGCCGCGTCGTCAGGGTGGAGAAGTTCGCTGATGTTGCGACCGACAAGTTTGGCGGGTGGATGGTGCAGGATCTCCGTCAGTGACCCGTTGGTACTGATGACGGTGCCGTCCAACCAGCTGATCAGCATGCCCACTGGAGCAGATTCGAACACTTCCCGAAACCAGCCCGCGCTCTCATCGAGGCTACGACCACGCAGGGCCGCGGTGTACTCCGAAACGAGTGCACCCAGCAGCGAGGCAACTCTGCCGGTTAGGCCCTCGACGGTGCTCAGCTCCGGGAGCTCGGGCAGGCCCTGCCCCAGGACCTCCACCGTACGGCCCAGGCTCTGCTCAGTCGTGAAGCCCCGTGACACCAGCTTGGCGACGACTTCCGCCACGGCTTGCGGGCAGAACGGCTCTTTCCTGAGCACCTCGACCAGGAGATGAAGCTGGTCACGGAGGCATTCCTCGATCATCTGGCACGATAATGGCGCCTCGGCAGTGGTGTTCACCGCATGGCTCCAAGCGCGAGCCAATCCCCCCATCGAGAGGGGTTGCGCCGGGCTACTCATCGGGCCTGTCCACTAATCAGCGTCGGGGGGCGTTGACTGACTCAGTGACGGCGCCATCGTACCGGCTGTCACCGCTGTGAACTGGATTTTTCTCCAAACCCCGAGGTCGATGCACAAGCGCTCCCGTACCCTGCGCACCGTGCGAGTCCTCGTCATCGGCGCCGGAGCCCGCGAACACGCCCTGGTGCTGGCCCTGTCCCGCGATCCGGCGGTCACCGCGCTGGCCTGCGCGCCGGGAAACGCCGGCATCGCGACCCTGGCCGAGCAGGTCGGTGTGGACGTCACCGATCCCGCTGCGGTCGCGGAGCTGGCCACGTCCTGGTCGGCCGACCTCGTGGTGATCGGCCCTGAAGTACCGCTGGTGGCCGGTGCCGCCGATGCGGTGCGTGCCGCGGGCATCGCGTGTTTCGGCCCGTCCGCCCCCGCAGCGCTGATCGAGGGATCCAAGGCATTCGCCAAGGACGTGATGGCCGCCGCGGGGGTTCCCACCGCGCGCAGCGAGCTAGTGGACAACCCGGGCCGGCTGGACGGGGCGCTGAGCCACTTCCGACCGCCCTGGGTGGTCAAGGACGATCGACTCGCCGCAGGCAAGGGGGTTGTCGTCACCGAGGACCGGGAAGTGGCCAGGGCGCACGCCCTCACCCTACTCGACGGCGGCCACCCTGTGCTGCTGGAATCCTACCTGGACGGGCCGGAGGTCTCGCTGTTCTGCCTGGTCGACAGCGGTTGCACAGTGGTGCCTCTGCTACCAGCCCAGGATTTCAAGCGGGTCGGTGACGGAGACGTCGGCCCGAACACCGGCGGCATGGGCGCCTACGCCCCACTGCCCTGGGCTCCGGAGTCCTTGGCCGCCGACGTCGTGGCACGGATCGTGCAGCCGGTGGTGGACGAACTCGCCCGGCGCGGTGCTGGGTTCTCCGGGCTGCTGTACGCCGGTCTGGCACTGACCACCTCCGGCCCGCAGGTCGTCGAGTTCAACTGCCGGTTCGGGGATCCGGAGACCCAGGTTCTCCTGCCGCTACTGCGCACGCCCTTGGCCGGACTGCTGGCGGCCACGGCCACCGGCGCGTTGGCCCAGCATCCGCCGCTGCAGTGGGATCCAGGGGCCGCGGTGGTGGTCGTGATCGCCGCCGAGGGATATCCCGGCACCCCGCGAACCGGAGATGTGATCACTGGGGCGGCTGGCCGGGGGGTGCTGCACGCGGGCACCCGTCGCCGCGACGACGACGCCGTCGTGTCGGCTGGTGGACGGGTGCTTTCTGTGGTAGGGACAGGCGTCGACCTCGCGGCCGCACGAGAGCAGGCCTACCAGCGTGTCCGGCAGGTTCACCTGCCGGGCGGGCATTACCGCACCGATATCGGATTGAGCCCGACGCGCCGAGAGATTGGCCTCTCCGCGGGTAGTTGACGCGATAGCCTCCCGGACGATCATTGCGGGGAGTGGAGGCTGAACGAGACGATGGTCATATGTGACCGCCAAGGCGAGCAACTGCTGCTCACGCTGTCTCCGGAAGGGGTGCGTTTCCTCCGCGAACAGTGGTCTTGGCTGCGCGAGCTGGTGCGTTGGCAGCTCGCCGGTTGCACCGATGATCCGCTGGCAAAACTTACCGGACTGCCGATCCCCATCGGGATCATCGACGGCCGGCTGGCCTACGTCGTGGACTACTGGTGCGGTACGAAAGAGACTGGCCCAGTTCGCCGGCTCTGGGAGGGCTGGGTCCTGCACGACTTAGAGCACAGCCTGAGCCGGGTGCTCGGCACGCTGCCCCGGCACGGCGGCGTGGTGCAGCTTCCTGGTCGTGGTTACCCTTCTGCTGCGGAGTGGGGCTGGATGCTGGAGACGCTGCACGTCGTGCTGGATGTCTCTGGTCGGGTGAACACCCCCGGGTCCCCGGAACGCATCCTGCCACCGGCCCCATCCGCTCAAGACACCGAGAGTTACCGGCGTAGTCTGCGCTGGCTGGAGATGGTGATCGACGCGATTGCGCAGGCGCAACGAGCGACTTCGGCCGACGCCGCCGACTGAGTCCGGCCGCGCGGCGGTGCTGCGAGCCCGGACTCACTCCCGAACGACGCGTC
The DNA here is from genome assembly GCA_030863045.1 of Actinomycetota bacterium. Classification (GTDB taxonomy): domain Bacteria; phylum Actinomycetota; class Actinomycetes; order Mycobacteriales; family Pseudonocardiaceae. The sequence continues at coordinate 6,566 of JALZCN010000397.1, forward strand.
GAGAGGGACGACATGGTGGCTGCACCGGATGACGTCCTGATCACCGATCGGGCCCGGGAGCCGGTGTGGGACCCGACGTTGGGCATCCCGGTCGACACTGCCTGGAAGGGCAGGCCGATCCATCGGCTGGTCACTATCGGCGATTCGCTGACCCATGGGTTCGCCAGCGGTGCGGTGTTCCAGACTGATCTGTCCTACTCGGCGATCATCGCCCACGAGTTGGGTTGGGACGGGCTGCGATACCCGCGCTACGGCGGGCCCGGCGGCCTTCCGCTGAACCTCGAGCTGCTGATGCGTGAGCTGGAGCAGCACTTCGGCGCCGAGCTGAGCTGGCGGGAGTTGCCGATGGCGATGTTCCGCGGCCGGCAATTCATGGACCAGGTGGAGGACTACTGGGAGCGCGGTCCCGGCGCCGTGTTGCCCGTGCCGTCGGCCACCAACCACGTGCTCGGGATCTATGGCTGGGATCTGCGTGACAGCCTGGTTCGCACCGCGGCCAGCTGCTCGGACGAGATCGAGCAACCCAAAGACGACCCGCTGGCCCAGATCGTGGAGAACCACAGGGCTCGGGCGGCGCTGCGGGTGCTGCCCAGGGCCACTGAGGCCGGTCGCCGGCGCACCGTGCTCGACGCGGCCGCCGCCCTCGGCGCCGAGACCGGCGACGACCCTGAGCACGGTATCGAGACGCTCGTGGTTTTTCTCGGTGCCAACAATGCGTTGGGTGCGGTCACCCAGCTGCGGGTGGTGTGGAGCGGGCCGGGTTATGACGATCCTGCTCGCAAAGGTGCGTTCACGGTATGGCAGCCCAGCCACTTCGCCGCCGAGCTGGCGCGCGTTGCGACCGCGGTGCAGGCGGTGCGGGCCCGCCACGTCATCTGGTGCACGGTCCCGCACGTCACGGTCGCGCCGATCGCCCGCGGGGTGGCCGAGAAGGCGCGCCCGGGCTCGCGGTACTTCCCGTACTACACCCGCCCGTGGATCTCCGATCGCAACTTCGATGCCAGCCGCGATCCGAAGATCACCGAAGATGAGGCGCGTGCTGTGGACAGCGCCATCGATCAGTACAACGACGCCATCACCGCAACCGTCGCCGACGCTCGCCGGGCCGGCCGGGACTGGTACCTGCTCGATGTCGCGGGAGTGCTCGACCGGCTCGCAACCCGCCGCTACCTGGAAGATCCGCAAGCGCGGCCACCCTGGTGGCGGCCTTACCCGCTGCCGCCCGAGCTCGCGGCACTGCGCCCGGTGCCGGATTCCCGATTCCTCACCAGCGACGGCACCGGACGGCGCACCGGTGGGCTGTTCTCGCTGGACGGAGTGCACCCGACCACGGCGGGCTACGGGATCATCGCTCAGGAACTGATCGATGTCATGGTGCGGGCCGGGGTCACCTTCAACCAGCCCGACGGTCAGACGCCGCGCATCGGCCCGATCCGGGTCGACTTCACCCGGCTGATCCGCCGGGACACCCTGCTGACCCGGCCGCCGGCCAACGTGACCGACGGGCTGCGCGTTCTCGGC
>JALZCN010000132.1 GCA_030863045.1 Actinomycetota bacterium
GTGCTCAGCGGTGCCCTCAGTGCGGCGCTGCGGTGGGGCTGGATCACGGTGAACCCGTTGGAGGCGGTCAAGCGTCCGCGCCAGCAGCACCCGCAGCCTGACCCGCCCTCAACCGAGGAAGCGGCCCGGATTGTGAGCGCGGCGTGGGAGCAGGACGCTGACTGGGGCACTTTCGTGTGGCTGACCTTCATCACCGGCGCGCGACGCGGCGAGCTGCTGGGCCTGGCATGGGAGCACCTAGACCTGTCGGCAGGGTTGCTGACCATCCGCCGCAACCTGGTACGCCAAAACGGCATGACGGTCATCAAGGACACCAAGACGCGGCGTGCGGTGTAGTCCCATTCTCGTGAGGCCAGTCTGCGGTGCCAGGCCAGGATCGTGGCGGGAGACCGGAAAGACCTCGGCCCAGCGGCGGCACGGCAGCAGCCGGGACAAGGCGGCCAGCCACACCCGGTCGGCGGGCGTGTAGCGCACTCGGGCAATCTGTCGGCGCAATATGGCGTTCTCGTGCCGTAAGACCAGCAGTTCGGCATCCTTGCCCAGGTCTCGCAGCACCAGCACCATGGCCAAACCGAGTAGAACGCACCAACCTGTACAAGATTGACAGCAGCAGCATCCGACGATCACCCACGACCGACTAGCACACGAAGAGCTCAGGTCAAGGCCACTGCATCGCATTATCGAGTCCCACAGAACGGGACCGCCGTGGTGCCGCTCGTTTGGTGGTAGGTGTCCAACGGACTGTCCAATAACTGCAGCCCACCGCATAACACCGGCCTGCCCGCCCTGCTTCACTCCCAGCGCCCTGTATCGTACGGTCGCACTGTATGCCGACTGACGTCCTGCTTAATGCGAGCGGCCGGCAAGACCGGCGATGCTGGATCTTTCATACCGGTTAATAACCCCGTCGAAGCCGATCCTGGATGCTTGAAGGCCCGGCTGCGGCCGATGCGCGGACTGAACAGCTCCGCTCGGCAGGCTGATCAGTACCCCAACATGCGTTCGTCCGGAACATCCGCCGCGGACACTACGCACTCGGCGGCGACATGGATCCACGGCATCGGCTCCCGGCCGCTTTCGCCGAACTCACCCGTGCCATCTGATCAACGCAGACGCAGTAAAACTTTCGTCTATTTCCCTCCTACGCAACAGATCTGTCTTGCCTGCGACGCACGCCCACAGAGCGGCAATGAGCCCGCTCATGACCACATTCCCGTGGCGGTGCGGCTCCGTGTATTAGTTCGACCCCTCCGGGATTATGATCTGCGGGTGAGAGCAAGCAGCGGCTTCCCGCTCGCCGAGCATGTGCTGTGGGCCTGACGTGCACGACGATCGGCGTCAGGTCGAGGAGCGTGTGGAGCGTGTGCTGCGGGAGCGGATCCGCCCGGCGGTCTACGCCGCGACCGTGCCGATGGACGTCGAGGCATGGCATGTCCCGGACGAGCCGGTTCCGGTACAGGACGCGCTGGCCGCGAGCTACGAGCCATTCGCTGTCGACACGGTGTGGGGACCGGCGTGGTCGACGACGTGGTTCCGGTTGCACGGGCGGGTTCCGCCGGACTGGGCGGGCAGTCGGGTTGAGGCTGTGATTGACCTCGGCTTCGTCGGGGGCTGGCCCGGCATGCAGGCCGAAGGCTTGGTGTGCGACCTCGCCGGCCGGCCGATCAAGGGCATCGAGCCGGCCAACTCCTACGTACCCGTGGCGGGGGAGTGTGTGGGTGGCGAGCAGGTCGGCTTGCTAGTCGAGGCGGCGGCGAATCCGGCGATCCTTGGTGGCGGTTTCGTCCCCACCCCGCTCGGGGACAAGCGCACCGCTGGCGATACGCCGCTGTATCGGCTGACTCGGGCCGACCTGGCTGTGCTGGACGAGCAGGTCTGGCACCTGGTGTTGGACTTCGACGTGCTGGCCGGGCTGATGCACCAGCTCGCGCTCACCGATCCGCGTCGGCACGAGATCCTGCGCGCCTTGGAGCGTGCGCTGGATGCCGTGGATCTCGACGACGTTGCGGGTACCGCGACCGCGGCCCGCGTCGAGCTTGCCCCGGCGCTATCTCGCCCGGCCCAGGCCAGTGCCCACCGAATCAGCGCGGTGGGTCATGCGCACATCGATAGCGCATGGCTGTGGCCGCTGCGGGAGACGATCCGCAAGACCGCGCGCACGTTCGCCAACGTCACGGTGCTGGCCCGGGACTACCCCGAGTTGGTGTTCGCGTGCTCGCAGGCGCAGCAGTACGCCTGGACGAAGCGGCACCAACCGGAGATCTACCGGCGGATGCTGGAGGCCGTCAAGGCCGGGCAGTGGGCGCCGGTCGGCGGGATGTGGGTGGAGGCCGACGGCAACCTGCCTGGTGGGGAGTCGCTCGCCCGGCAGCTCGCGATCGGTAAGCGGTTCTTCCTCGAGGAGTTCGGCGTCGACTGCCGGGGCGTGTGGCTACCCGACTCGTTCGGCTACAGCGCGGCGTACCCGCAGCTGGCCCGGCTCGCCGGAATGCGGTGGTTCCTCACCCAGAAGATTTCCTGGAACCAGACCAACCGGTTCCCGCACCACACGTTTTGGTGGGAGGGCATCGACGGCAGCCGGATTTTCACCCATTTCCCGCCGGCCGATACGTACAACGGCACCCTGACGGCGGCGGAGCTGGCGCACGCGGTGGCCAACTACGCCGAGAAGGGTGCCGGCACGAGATCGCTACTTCCGTTCGGCCACGGCGACGGCGGCGGCGGGCCGACCCGTGAGATGCTAGAGCGCGCCCGCCGGGTGGCCGATCTTGAGGGCTCGCCGCGGGTGGCGATCGAGCACCCCGACGCGTTCTTCGCCGCCGCCGAGCAGGAGTATCCGGACGCCCCGGTCTGGTCTGGCGAGCTCTACCTCGAGCTGCACCGCGGCACGTTCACCACCCAGGCGCGGACCAAGGCAGGAAACCGGCGCAGCGAGCGGCTGCTGCGCGAGGCCGAGCAGTGGGCCGCTGCGGCGAGCGTGCAGCGCGGCGCCGACTACCCCTACGATCGGCTCGACCGGCTGTGGAAGTCCGTCCTCCTGCACCAGTTCCACGACATTCTGCCCGGGACCTCGATCGCCTGGGTGCACCGCAACGCTGAGACCGCCTACACCGAGATCGCCGTCGAGCTCGAGGAGATCATCGACGAGGCGGCCGACGCGCTCGCCGGGTCGCGCGGTGAGCGGGCGTGGGTGCTAAATGTCGCTCCGCAGCCTCGGACGGAGGTGGTCATGGTCTCGGTCGGCGAGCCCGTCCCAGCGCCGGCCGGTGCGCAGCGGCTCGGCGACGGCGGGTTCGCCGCGCTCGCTGACGTCCCGGCCTCGGGGGCGGGACGGTTCGTGGAGCCCGACGAGGGCCTGCCGCCGGTCACGGTGTCCGGCATGGTGATCGACAACGGGCTGGTGCGGGTGACGCTGCACGAGTGCGGCTGCCTCGCTTCGGTGTTCGATCTCGCCGCGGGCCGGGAGGTGCTGGCCGTCGGCGGCCTCGGCAACCTGCTGCAGCTGCACCCCGACCTGCCGAACCATTGGGATGCCTGGGATGTCGACCGGCACTACCGGCATCGCTGGGTGAACTTGACCGACGCCGTGTCCGTCACGGTCACCGACCGAGGCCCGCTGGTGGCTGCGGTACGGGTGGAGCGGTGCTTCGGCGCCTCCCTCCTGACGCATACGGTGCGGGTGTGCGCCGGCAGCAGGCGGGTCGACATCCAGACCGTGATCGACTGGCACGAGCGCGAGAAGATCCTCAAGGCCGCGTTCCCGCTGGACGTGCACGCCAACCGGGTGGCCGCCGAGATCCAGTTTGGCCACGTGTACCGACCGACCCATACCAACACGAGCTGGGACGCTGCCCGCTTCGAGGTGTACGGGCACCGCTGGCTGCACATCGGCGAGCACGGCTACGGGGTGGCCCTGATCACCGACTCGACATATGGCTACGACGTCGGGCGGAGTACCCGGGACGACGGCGGCACGACGACGACCGTGCGGCTCAGCCTGCTGCGCGCAGCGCGCAGCCCGGATCCGGACGCCGACCAGGGACGGCACCAGTTCTGCTACGCGCTCCTCCCCGGCGCGACGCTCGCCGACGCCGTCGCGCACGGGTACGCGCTGAACCTTCCGCTGCGCGTGGTTCGCGGTGGCACTGGAGCCCTGCCGACTCCGCTGCTGGAGGTCGACGGCGGTGGGGTGACGGTGGAGTCGATCAAACTGTCCGAGGACCGGAGCGGGGCGGTGATCCTGCGGCTCTACGAGGCCCTCGGCGGTCGGGCCAGCGCCGTGCTACGGCCCGGGTTCGCCGTTGCCGGGGTGGAGGTCGTCGACCTGCTGGAACGCCCACTCCCCGAGCCTGCGCCGCCCGTCGGGCCGGACGGCACGATCGCGGTGACCTTACGGCCCTTCCAGATCCTGACCTTACGGCTGCGGCGCCACACCGACTGACCCACTGCGCGGGTGGTGCGGCTAGTCGCCGAGTCGCTCTTCTTCGACGACGAGGCGAACACCTGGCACTACCGCGTGCCTGCTCTGCACATCAACGGCAGCGCACGGCGACTCGCGAGGACGCCCAGCGCAAGTGCATTGCTCTACCGCGGTCTCGATGAGCTGCTTGCCGAGTCGAGCTCGCATTGGACCATGGCTGTCTACCGCCAGGCGTAGCATTGCGAGTCGAGGCCTCCGGTGATTGCCTGACGTATCACCGTGCGGTGTTTAACGAACTGTCCAATAACTCCAGTGTTCTAAGTCCTTTTGGTGCCTCTCCGAGATAACTACGGCACACAAGATGCCAGGTAGTCCTACTCCTATTAGGTGGACTTGAACTGAAATCGGAAGGTCGGCGGTTCGACCCCGCCCCTGGCCACCACTTTGACCAGCTTAAGCGGTCATCAATAATGATCTATCGTCCGTCTGTGGGCACCGTTGCATTGGCGGATGACCTGCTCAGGCAGGCTGGGCTGATGCGCCGTCGCGACGTTCGGGTGTCACCACCACGGTCCAGCTTCGCGGGGTTCCGATTTCCGCCGGAGGTGATCATCGTGGCAGTGCGCTGGTACTTGCGCTACGGGCTGTCGTATCGAGAGGTCGAAGAACTCTTGACCGAACGAGACATCGCGGTGGACCACGTGACTATCTGTGAGTGTCGTTGCGGTGCTCCTGGGTGGAGGACCACCAGGCTCGGCGCCGGTGACCCGACGTGACTCCGTGACCATCTGGCCGCTTCGGCGTGCCCTGCGTGTAGACCTGTCCGT
>JALZCN010000428.1 GCA_030863045.1 Actinomycetota bacterium
GCTCTGACCATACGGATCATGCCATTACCGACGTCAACATGGCAGCGGGAATATCGATAGGTACCGGCCGATACGCGGCCCTTTGTGGGGCAGTGGTGTTTGTCTCATCGATGATCTGCCCACCGGGCCGGCGTTGCGCGTCGTGCGAGGACGCCGTGCTGCGCGCCGAGGGTGACTCGCCGACTGCTGATACAGGTCTGCTCGTCCGGATGCGCGCCCGTGGTAAGCACCGCGGCAGTCTTACGAACGCCCAGGCTGTGGCCGAGCGCTGGTTCGGACGCCGAAAGTGAATCGGCAGGCTCACATCGCCCGGTAGTCCCGTGGGCTGAATCGGGGGCCGAAGCGGGGACGCCAGAACCCGGAGGCCTCCACATAACGTACGGCTCGCTGCCGCTGTGGTGCGTAAGGCGCAAGAACTTCGAGCATGCCTGCATCGTCCAGTGGTTTACCCACCAGCGCATAACCGACGACCGACGGGATGTGATAGTCGCCGACGCTCACTGCGTCGGCATCCGCCCAGGCCCGCTGTGCGACCTCGGCGGCCGTCCACATCCCGATCCCAGGGACCTTGCTCAGCAGTTCACGGCCAGGCTCTCCGGCCAACGCCACTGCGCCCTCCAGTCGGTGTGCCACCGCGGCCGACGCAAGTAGGGCCCGACGCCGGGAGCGGTCCACGCCGGCGCGGTGCCACTCCCAGTCCGGGATTGCCCGCACCGCCGCCGGGCTGGGCGGCACCCTCAGCTCAACGGGGCCCGGCGCCCGTGCTCCGAAGCGCCAGCACAGCTCGCGCCAGGAGCGCCGAGCTTCGACTCCGGTGACTTTCTGCTCCAGGACCGCAGGCACCAGCACATCCCATACCCGGCGAGTTGCGCCGAGCCGCAGACCCGGCATCCGGCGACGGACCTGGGTGATCAGGGGGTGGTGCGACACGAAGGAACTGTCGTCGTCATCGGCACCGAGCAGTGCAGGCAACCCGTCCAGAACCCAGGCCGCACCCGGTCCCCATCCGGTGGCGTGCACCGTGCCGCCGCTGTCGCGGCGCAGCGCCAGTGTCGCCGCGCCGGTCGGGGTGGTGCCTGCTCTCCACACGGTGCCGTGGGCATCGATCCGCATCGTTGGGTCACCCCGCCCGCGGCGCAGCGGAGCCAGCACCGCTCGAAGATCCAGCGGGCGCTGGGGTTTCCAGGATCGGCAGGTCTCAGAGTCGGTCTCAGCCATCGGCGGAGAAGCGCACGGCACCATCTGGCAGCACGACCCTCGGCCAGACCCGCATACCGTCTCGCAGCTCACAGCGCGCTCCCACCACGGCGCAGTCGCCCACCACCGCGTCCTGCAGCACGGCGCCCGCACCCACCCGCGCTCCGACGCCCAGCACACTGCGCTGGACATGCGCGCCGGGACCGACCTGCGAACGGTCCATCAGCACGGAGCCGAGCACCTGCGCTCCACGCTGCACCACGCAGCCTGCCCCCACCACCGAACCACCCTCGACTCGGGCGCCAGCATGCACGGTAGCGCCAGGCAGGAGCAAGGCCTCCCCCACCGGGCCAGGCAACGCAGGCGAGGGCGCCAAGCCGCGCACCAGATCGGCGGAGCCCTGCACGAAGGCGGCCGGGGTGCCCAGGTCGAGCCAGTAGGAGGCGTCCACGTGAGCATGTACGCGGGCGCCTGCCGCAAGCAAGCCGGGGAAGGTCTCGCGTTCCACCGACACCGGGCGCCCCGCCGGAATCGTGTCGATCACTTCCCGGCGAAATACATAGCAGCCGGCGTTGACCAGGTCGGTCGGGGGCTCGTCGGTCTTCTCCAGGAACCCGAGCACCTCGCCGTCCGAGGTGGTCGGCACGCAGCCGAATGCTCGAGGGTCGGGTACCCGCACGAGGTGCAGGGTCACATCCGCCCGTACGCTGCGGTGGGTGCGCACCACCTCGGCCGGGTCTAGACCGGACAGCACATCACCGTTGAACACCAGCACATCGGGTTCGGTCAGCGCGGACGCGACGTTGCGTATCCCGCCGCCGGTGCCCAGCGGCTCCTGCTCGACGACGTAGTCCAGCTTCAAGCCCAAGGCGGAACCGTCACCGAAGTGGCTCGCGAACACCTCGGCACGATAGGAGGTGCCCAGCACCACGTGCCGCACTCCGGCGGCGCGGATCCGGCCCAGCAGGTGAGTCAAGAGCGGCACGCCCGCGGTCGGCAGCATCGGCTTGGGCGCGGACAGGGTGAGCGGCCGCATCCGGGTACCCAGGCCACCGACCAGCACCACGGCCTCGACACCCGGTAAGGGCGTGACCGGCTCGACAGCGGGA
>JALZCN010000481.1 GCA_030863045.1 Actinomycetota bacterium
GGCGAACGCCGGCAACAGCCTGCGGTAGAAGCGGGCGGTGCCAGGGGCGGGAAGGACGACCTGGATCACGCGCACCAAGGCGGCGGCCTCGTCGACCGAGCGGAGGTGCCGAGGGTGACGTGAAGACGCCTTGCTGGTTGCCGTCGATGCGGAAGGCCGCCGGGCCAGTGGTGAAGTCAGCAAAGCCCCACACGTGCTCGCCCCCGATGACGTCGACGCGGTCGAACACCGGTGGCACCGACCGTCCTGTCGGCACCCAGCACGCCGAGCATACGCGCTCTGAGCAGCAGCGCCCCTCGACGGAAGCTAGGTCATACGCACACCTCTGGAACGGCCACTCGGAATAGTTGAAGGCTCAACTCCGTTCCTCGATATGTAGTTGAAGCCTCAACGGAAGGAACGGCTCCAGTGAGCACCGCCTCGACCACTACCTCCGCCGAGACCCTGTCCGGGGAATACGTTCTGGACCCCGCCCATTCGCGCATTGGCTTTGTCGCCCGCCACGCCATGGTGACCAAGGTCCGTGGCTCCTTCAACGACTTCGAAGGCAAGGGCTACTTCGACGCCGCTGACCCGTCGCGGTCGCACCTAGAGGTGACGATCAAGGCGGCCAGCATCGACACCCGCAACGCCGACCGGGACGCCCACCTGCGGGCCAACGACTTTTTCGACATGGAGACGTACCCGGAGATCCGGTTCGCGAGCACGGCGGTCGAACCCGTCGACGAGACCACTTACCGGGTGACCGGCGACCTGACGATCAAGGGCGTGACCAGACCCGTGACGATTGACTTCGAGTACACCGGCAGCGCGGTCGACCCATTCGGTAACCAGCGCCTCGGCCTAGAAGGCAGCACCACCGTCAACCGCAAGGACTGGGGTATCAACTGGAACGCGACCCTCGACACCGGGGGCGTGCTGGTCAGCGAGAAGGTGGTACTGGAGTTCGAGGTGTCAGCAATCAAGCAAGCCGCCTGACGTCGACACTGACTGCCGACCGCGGCGTGCTGCCACCGCGGCTGGCAGCCAACCCGGACCTGCACTCGCCCGGGAGCTGCAGCCGCACCGGACCACAACCCAGGAGGTTCCCATGGCCTTCTCGCCCGTTCGCCTCAACCACGCCGTGCTGTTCGTGTCCGACCTCGAACGGACGGTGCGCTTCTACACCGACACCTTCGGCATGGATGTCATCGCTCGGCAGCCGCGGGCCAACGTCGCCTTCCTACGCCTGCCCCGATCAGGCAACCACCACGACCTCGGTCTCTTCGGGATCGGCACCGCCGGTGGGCCAAAGCGTCATGGCGCCATCGGCCTGTATCACCTCGCCTGGCAGGTCGACACCATCGACGAACTCGCCCAAGCCCGCCAGGCGCTGCTGAGCAACGGCGCCTACACCGGCGAGTCGAGCCACGGCGCCACCAAAAGCGTCTACGGTGCCGATCCCGACGGCAACGAATTCGAGATCATGTGGATGCTGCCCCGCGACCACTGGGGTACCTCCGAGCACGCGGCGCCAGTCGACCATCTCGACCTGGCCGCCGAGGTCCGCCGCTGGAGCGGTGTCAAGACCGCCGGACAGATCACCCCGGACCCCGTTGACAATGAGTTGTAACTAACGACTTCGCCGCACGGCGCTTCGTCCCAACGGGACGAAGCGCTTGTCGCCAGGGCCGCCCGCCAGCGGCAGCATCCCGGGACCATGCCAATCAGCACAGAAAACCCTGGTGACTATCAGCTTTTCCTGATCAAATCCTGGCCAACCGGCCACATCACAGTTAACTGGCGCGGCAGCCTCACCGGCTTCGTGATCTGACGTGATGAAGAAACCTCATGCGTCAAGGTGGCAAGCCGTGGTCTCTTCACTTTTGATGTGCTGTGGCGGGAAGGCGATGTCTGTTTATAGGACTGGGGGTGTTGAGGCAGCGGTGCAGGCGGTCCACCCTGGGAGATCCGGCCGGCGTCGCAGAGTGTCAAGTCGACAGCGCGGATCCCGCGCGGGCACCGAGTACTGAATTCACGCGGTCGGTGAGTGGGGGCCAGGGCCGAAGGCAATCGTTGCCGGGTCGGGGCGCGCCGCCGTCCTCGGACTTCCAGACGACCGGCGAGCCATCACGAACCAACCCGCACGCCGGCACCGATACTGAGTTGGACGTCAAACCATCGCTTCGGCAGGCGGGCCAGCTCACGCACCGATCCGTCCCGGCTCGCGC
>JALZCN010000547.1 GCA_030863045.1 Actinomycetota bacterium
ATTCGGTACTGACCGAGGAGAACCTGGCGAAGACCTTCGACGTCGACCTCGTGCTGCAGCGTTCTGGGGATCGGTTCTTCGCCTACCGCCGTAGCGTGATGAAACCATGACGATAACGGTGGCACGATCCGGTTGGACCGGCCTTCGACGAACTGTCCTCGTCGTTCGCCGCGGACAACGCCAAGGTCGGGGATACGCTCGTTTCTCGACCACCGCCTGGGCAAGGCAATGTTCATCGGGCGTTGAGTTCGTGCTAGCCCGAGTCGCCACGGATGTGTCATATTGATAACGCTGAGTCGCAATTCCTGGTTACCATGACTGTACGTAGCCTGCACCATGGGAGGGGACCATCGTCATGATTGCTGTGATCATCGCGCTGCTTGCCGTCGGCTTCTTTATCGGTGCCGTCGGTATTGTCAAGGGAGTGGTGTGGCTGGGGATCGTCGGGTTCGGGCTGTTCCTGGTCTCTCTCGTCTATGGTGCGTTTGTCGCGGCCAGGGGGTGAGGCGTTGGTAGTGCTGAGCCTCTGGTGAGTGGGTGTCCGGCTCCCGGTGGTCGGCTACGGTGCGCAATGTGTTCGACCTTGACCTGCACTCCATTTTTTACTTGACGGCGCAGTACCCGGAGATACCCGCTGCCTTCGCTGCGGGATCGCTGCTGCTCAGCGGTGCAGCCTGGTGGCTTGCGCCGCGGTGGGGATGGGCCCAGGTGCCAGCGGCGCTTGCTGGGTGCGGGCTGGCGCTGGCGCTCGCCGTCACCTTGGTGCGGCCCGTGGGGCTGGTCTCTCCGAGCGCTCTCAACCCGCTGATCGTCCTGCGTGAGTGCGGGATCGGCAGTCTGTCACTGGCCCGCACCTACGAGAAGCTCAATATCGCGATGCTGGTGCCGTTTGCGTTTTTCGCGAACCTGGCGACACGCCGCCCGGCCACCATCGTGGCAGTTTGCTTGCTGATCAGCGGGCTGGTGGAGTTCGTGCAGGGCGCCACTGGCGGGGGCACCTGTCAGGCAGGCGATCTGATGCATAACACTGTCGGCAGCGTGCTCGCGGTAGGACTGGCCGCGGTGGCATTACGCCTGTTGGTGCGGTCCGGCGATGTCACCGCAGACGTCGATAGCCAGCTCAGGGTGTTGAGATAGCTGAGTCGCCATGATAAGGCGACCCTTGCAGCCGCCGAGTTCCGCAGTTCGCCGTAGCGCCTGCGGCATCACCCCAAGACGCGGAGCCGGTCCAGGATCATCGCGTTGATCGACGGCAGGTTCGCATCCAGCGCTACCTGTACGGCGCGCTCCTCCGTGCCATGGCCGTCAGCGGCCACCACGGCACCGCGGGTGGGTCCGTGGTCACAGACCACCTCCAGCGACATCGACGTCGTTCGCAGCGTGCCCGCAACGGCGGCTTCCAGCACGGCCAGCGGGTCGTGCAGCGCAACCACGTCACGTCCGGTGACCTTCTGACAATGCTTGATCACGCCGGCCAGCGTGGCACAGCGCGGTCCCGCGGCAGCGAGCTCGGTCAGCCAGGCCTCGCCGACCGCGGCTCGCCGGGTCAAGTCCAGCGGCACCAGTGTGGTTGGCACGTCCTCCTCAACGAGCACCCGGCGGGCCGCCTCCGGATCGGAGCGGATATTGGACTCGACCGGCAGGCCGCTGAGGCGACCACCCATGATTACGATGCGGTCGATGCGAGGCTTCAGTCCGGGATGAGTGGCGAGTAACAGCGCGATGTTGGTCAATGGTCCGATGGCAACCAGCGTGATGGGGGTGGCTGCGGTGTGCAGCAGATCGGCCATCAGAGCGACCGCGCCACGGTGATGGACCGGTCCGATGGATTCGGGCAAGAGGTCGGCACGCCCCCCGAGGCCGTCTGAGCCATGCCAGGAATCGGTCCGCTGAACCTGTGGATAGACCAGTGGCCGAGCGGCTCCGGCTGCCAGCGGCAGATCGCCGAGCCCTGCCAGCGCTCGCAGCCTCAGCGCGTTGGCGGTGGTGATCTCCACACCGACATTGCCGAAGACCGTGGTCACGGCGAGCAGCTGCAGCTCCGGGCTAGCCGCGGCCAGCATCAGCGCCACCGCGTCGTCCACCCCTGGATCAGTGTCGATGATGGTCGGCCCACTCACCGGTCCAGTACCTCAGCGATCTCCGCAGCGGTGGGTAGGGATGGTTGAGCGCCGGGTCGGGCGGCCGCCAGCGCGCCGGCAGTGCAGGCCCGGGCGAGCATGTCGGCGTCCCGGAGTCCATTGAGCAGGCCGGCCACGGCGGCACCGACGAACGCATCACCGGCGGCAGTGCCGTCGACCACGCGGACCGGCGGCGGAGCCGCCGTTGCGACCTTGATGCCGTCGCGGAACAGCACTGCGCCGCGAGCTCCGTAGGTCACGGCGACGGCGCGGGCAGCGTCCACACCCGGCAGCGCGGCGTGCTCAGCACTGTTGACCACGACCAGATCGGCGCGCCGGAGCACCTCGGGTGGCACCGGTCGAGCCGGGGCCGCGTTGAGCACGAACAGTCCGGTGGCGTGTCGGGCGGCGGCGCTAACGGCGTGCTCGGGGACCTCCAGCACGGTGATCACCGCGTCGGCGCCGGTCACGTCCTCGTCTTGCACCTGCAGTTCCGCGTTCGCGCCCGGTATCACGACGATGGTGGTCTCACCCGTGGTGTCGACGGCGATCAGCGCCAGTCCGGTCGGTACGGTGACCCACTGCAGCCTGTCCAGCTCGACTCCCTCGCGGCTCAGCACCTGCAAAGCGGTGTCGGCCTCGGGGTCGGCGCCCACCGCGGCGATCAACCGGACGGGTAGTCCCAGCCTGCGAGCGGCCAGCGCCTGATTGGCGCCTTTACCCCCAGGGATACGGGAAAAGCCGGTGGCGGTGAGGGTTTCGCCAGGCTTGGGTAGCCGCGGTAGATCCGCCACCAGGTCGAGGTTCACGCTGCCCACCACCGTCACGCCCACAAACACCATCCCATCACGCGGGTCTACCTGAGGCGCCGGTGGACGTACTGGTCTGCGATGCTGGCGATGCCGGCGATGTCGGCCGGGGTCCCTACCATCAGGGTGGCGCGTGCGCACTGATGATCTTGATGGGCAGTTCCACCAGTCCGCCTGCTGCAGCAGTTCGACGTCTGCGTCGGAGTAGCGCCGTTTGATCAAGGCAGCGGGGTTGCCGCCGACGACGGTGCAGGGGGCGACGTCGCGGGTGACCAGGGAGGCGGTCGCAATGATGGCGCCATTGCCGATCGTGACCCCGGGCATCACGATCACGTCGCGGCCGAACGAGAAATACACAGAAACGTTCGTGGGCAGGTGGCGGGTAGGGATGGGTCGGGCTGGGTACGGTCAACGCCCCTCCTGGGTGTGCGGCAGTCACCGCAGTGGTCAGCGGCCACTCGCTGATGTGCAGGAGACGCCAACACAGCGTGCACGAGATGCCGACACGCCAGGTGCGCCAGTCATGACCGGAGGAATCGGAGCGCCTCCTTCAGGCGCTGCACTGTCTCCGGCGCGAGGACCAGTTCGATGGAGACATGCTGATTGGCGCCGAACACTCGGCCGTCGATTGCCAGCGTCGGTGTCTCTCGGCCGCCGGCGAGGTCGGGACTGAACACGTGGCTGCTGCTGACCCGGACGTCGGGGTCGACGATGAGACCGTAGCCGGCCAACTCGTCGCCCATCAGGATGCAGCCCTCTGACATGTCGGAGCCGACTCCCTTCAACCGCCGTCCTGGCACCCACAGCCACGGTTCACCAGCGTGAATCCGCCGCATGTGCTCGGCGCACACTGGTGCCGGCCGCGGCTCGTCGCCGTCTGTGCTGATACTGCTGATGCGCACTTCGTCATGAGGATCGCTCCGAAGACCGCCGCAGTGAATCACCATGCAGGAGGGTGGTGGCATGGTCGACATC
>JALZCN010000548.1 GCA_030863045.1 Actinomycetota bacterium
CGTTGACACCCCTGCCGTTGACGCCCCTGCACAACCGTTCATCGGCGGCCGGGCCGCCAGCTGGGAACCGTCAGCTCGGCCGCAGGCTACCGACTCTCCCGGCCGTCATGATCCACCCCGACGTGAACCGCCCCGACGTGAACCGCGACCGTTGGACCTCAACGGTCGGGGGAGCCGAGAGTGGGCGCCGGCGGTGGGCCAAACGCCCGTGCCCGCAGGCCGAGCGTCGTTGTTCACCCCGTCGGTGGTACCCAAGCGCGCTCCCCCCACCCCGACGGCGCTGTCCGACGGCTCGGTGACCGACCAGCTACCGCGGGTGGACCCGGCGTCCGTGGGCCCTGCTTCTCGGCCGAACCGTCCACCGGCCAGCGACTCGGGCCCAAGCACCTACCGTGGAAGCACCAGCGGTGGAAACACCCGGCCACCCGCGGGGCTCGCCGTTGCCAGCACTGCTGTTCCTGAGCCCGACGAGCCCGCCACCTCGACCGACGAGGAACCGGCGCAGGGACCGGAGTCCGGTTCCCCGATGTGGCAGTGGGCCGTGATGGTGAGCCAGGTCGGGGTCGGGGTCGTCGGCGGCGCCGCGCTGTGGCTTATCTGCGAGTGGCTCTGGCAGCGGATTCCGGTGGTGGCCCTGGTCGTTGCCCTGGCCGTGATCGCCGGGCTGGTCTGGGTGGTACGCCGCGTCCGGCGGGCCGAGGATCTTCAGACAACATTGGTCGCGGTGCTCGTGGGCCTGTTCATCACGGTGTCCCCGGCAGCACTGCTGCTTGTCGGCCGATAGCCGGTGCTCCCGGCAGCCCCGATCCGGGTGGCCCTGTCCACCGCCTCGGTGTGGCCCGAATCGATCTCGGTGGCCTTCGAGTTAGCCGCCGATCTTGGTTACGACGGTGTCGAGGTGATGGTCTGGGGTGATCCGATCAGCCAGGACGTCGCCGCTGTCTCGGAATTGGCGACTCGCCACCGGATGCCGGTGCTCGCCCTGCACGCGCCCTGCTTGCTGATCACCCAGCGGGTGTGGGCGGCGGATCCCGTAGTTCGGCTGGATCGCACCGTGCAAGCTGCCGCCGATCTCGGCGCCGACGTCGTGGTGGTACACCCTCCGTTCCGCTGGCAGCGGGACTACGCCACTGGCTTCGGTGCACAGATCGCTTCGCTGGAGGCGTCGTCCATGCTCACGGTTGCGGTGGAGAACATGTTTCCAGTGCGTCGTGGCCGGCTTACCGTGTCCAGCTATACGCCGTCTCCGGATCCGACCGATGTCGGGTACAACCACTACACGTTGGACCTGTCACATACCGCCACGGCTGGGGTCGACGCGATGGCGATGGCGCAGCGAATGGGGTCGCGGCTGGCGCACCTGCATCTGGCCGACGGCAGTGGCGCGCCCCGTGACGAGCATCTGGTGCCCGGCCGAGGCAGCCAGCCATGCGCCGCAGTGTGCAGGGCACTTGTGGACCGCGGCTTCACCGGCACGGTTGTGCTCGAGGTGAGTACTCGCCGGGCCCGTACCCGACCGGAGCGCCGCGCCATCCTGAGCGAGGCGCTACTCTTCGCGCGCCTGCACCTGTGAACGAGGACAAGGAGCGAAGGCCTCCATGAACATGGCTATTGTCGTCGAAATTGTGATCGGGCTCGTGGTACTGGGGGCTGCCGTACGGTTCGCGGTGCGTGACGCCCGGCGTCGTAATGCAGGTGCGCTGCCGGAATCCGCACCTGAGCCCGCCCCGGAGCCACCGGCCCGCAGCAGCGAGCACGACGCAGAACAAGCCCCGAGCGAGGTTGCCGAGCGGGCCTGACCCGTGCAGCCCATGCTGCGCTCGCTGATCCTGGCCGTAGCCGACAATCCGACCGTCCGGCGGCTCGTCGCCACGGCCCCGATCAGCCGGTATGTCGTTAGTCGTTTCGTAGCCGGAGTGAGCACCGAGCAGGCGGTGACGGTAACCACCGCGCTGGTGGATGCCGGGCTGACGGTGACCCTGGACCACCTGGGGGAGGGCACCGTAGATGAGGCCGGGGCGGAGTCCACCATACGCGCCTACCTCGAACTGCTGGATTGCCTGCACGCAGCGGGTCTGACCGCCCGGGCCGAGGTCAGCGTGAAACTGTCCGCGCTAGGCCAGCGGCTCGACGAAGCACTGGCACTGCGCAACGCGTCCCGGCTCTGCGCAGCTGCCGAGCAGGTCGGTACCACCGTCACTCTGGACGCCGAGGACCACACCCTCACCGACTCCACCCTGCGACTGCACGCCGAGCTGCGCCGCAGCTGGCCCGGTACGGGCGCAGTCCTGCAGGCCTACCTGCATCGGACGCTGGACGACTGCCGGACGTTGGCGGTCGAGGGGGCCCGGGTCCGACTGTGCAAGGGCGCCTACGCCGAACCGCCGGAGCTGGCATTCCGGACCACACACGAGGTCGCCCGCAGCTTCGTGCGCTGCGGCAACATCCTGCTCGCCGGACCGGGGTACCCGATGTTCGCCACCCACGATCCTCGGATGATCGCGATCGTCGGCGAGCGGGCTCGCTGGTACGGGCGTGGGCCCGGCAGTTTCGAGTACCAGATGCTCTATGGGATGCGCCCGGCTGAGCAGCGGCGGCTGGCCGCCGCTGGGGACACCGTTCGGGTGTACGTGCCCTACGGCTCGGATTGGTACTCCTATCTCACCCGGCGGCTTGCCGAGCGACCGGCCAACGTCGCCTTCTTCCTCCGGGCCCTACTGCGTTCTGGAGACAGACTGCAGTAAAGCGCGGGGGTGACTACTGCAATCTGTCCCCAGAACGCGCTGGGGCTGCTGGCTGTGGCACGCTGCCCGCGTGACTGCGATTGCGGTACTGGGCGCTGGCCAGATCGGCGAGGCATTGCTGTCTGGGTTGCTCAGTGCCGGCCGCAACCCAGACGATCTGATGTTCACCGAGCGCTACCCTGACCGGGCCGCCATGCTTGAGCAGACCTACGGGGTGTGCGCGGTCGACACCGCCACCGCTGCGCGCAAGGCCGATGTCCTGGTCATCGCGGTGAAACCGCAGGACATCGACCCGCTGTTGGCCGAGCTTGCCGCGCTGGTCAGCTCGGACACCCTGATCGTGAGCTTGTGCGCCGGTTTGCCCACCGCGCTCTACGAGCGTCGGCTTCCTGACGGGGTGCCGGTCGTGCGGGTCATGCCCAACACTCCAATGCTGGTCGGCGAGGCGATGAGCGCGATATCCGCGGGCCGCTTCGCCACCGATGCCCACCTGGAGCTGACCGAGCAATTGCTGGGCAGCGTGGGCAAGGTGGTTCGGGTGCCGGAAAGTCAACAGGATGCCGTCACCGCGCTGTCCGGATCCGGCCCGGCCTACTTCTTCTACCTGGTTGAAGCGATGATCGACGCGGGGATTCTGCTCGGGTTGCCCCGACCGCTGGTGACCGAACTGATCACTCAGTCCGCGGTCGGCGCTGCCCGCATGCTGCGCGACACCGGTGACCACCCGGTCTTGCTCCGAGAGGCGGTGACGTCGCCGGGCGGCACGACGATCATGGCAATCCGGGAGTTGGAGCGGCACGGGGTGCGGGCGGCGCTGCTGGCCGCCATCGAGGCGGCCCGGCAACGGTCGGTCGAGCTCGGAGCCGCCCACCGCGACTGATGCTCACGTGGAGTGACAGCAGTCGCACGGTCACCACCAGTCCCGCTACTCTCATCACAACAGGTGCGTCACGGACCGCGGGAGGGGAAGCCCAGCGGCGCGCGACGTGGTGAGGACGCGATAACCCATGCTGACGAACGAGCAAGCCGGGCCGGCCAAGGTACAGTACCTCACGGTCGCCGAGGTGGCCGCGATGATGCGGGTGTCCAAGATGACTGTCTACCGCCTGGTACACGCGGGCGAGCTGCCCGCGGTACGGGTCGGGCGTTCCTTCCGGGTGCCGGAGGTGGCGGTAAACGGTTATCTGGAAAACGCCTACTTCGATGCCGGCTGAGATCGGGTGGGGTGCTGGTCACGGATCCGCCCGGGGGTAGCCTGGGCGTCCGCTCGCGCCGGTTGTTGGCGCTTTCAGGATCATGACCAGGCAGCCACAATCCAGCAAGGAGGCCGAGTATGGGCTCGGTGATCAAGAAGCGTCGCAAGCGCATGTCGAAGAAGAAGCATCGTAAGCTGCTGCGCAAGACGCGGGTACAGCGGCGCAAGCTGAAGAAGTAGTCGCAGCGCACACCGGCGCTGCGCGGGCGGTAGCCGCGCGGGTTCCCGTAATCCGTTCCTCGGCTGACCGGTACTGGGCTGAACGGGCCGATGCCTGCCGGAGAGTGGGGTCAGACCCGAGAGCGACGGTGATAGGCGAGGCCGGCCGCGACCGCACCACCGACCACGCCCACGCCCAGAACCGAGGGCACCCCGATCCGGGCGGCCTTGCGGCCGGTCCGGAAGTCCCGGAC
>JALZCN010000564.1 GCA_030863045.1 Actinomycetota bacterium
GCCGTGCGCCGCTACCGGATGATGGTCCTGGCGATCGCGTTCATGACCGCGGCAGCAGCCATTGCGTATACGCTGGTGACGCCAGACGTCTACCGTGCCAGCGCCAGCGCCACGGTGCCGCAGCAACTGTCCTTGAAGGATCAGGGCAGCACCAGCCAGTATCTCGACAGCCAGGTGCTGCTTCTGGAGTCCCAGGACGTTGCCCAGCGGGCGGTCCGCATCGCCAACGCTGCACTGGGCAGCAACCGCCTTGTTGCCGACGACTTCTCCGGTGGCGCGCTCAAAATCATCCCGCCGCAGAAGTCCTCAACTGGTAGCTCCGGTACCAGCACCATCACTGTGTCGTTCACGTGGCCGGACCCCAGGGTTGCCCAGATAGGTGCCAACGCCATGCTCCAAGCCTTCGACGAGGCACGATCGGCGGCCATCATAGCCCAGGGCAACGCCATCCTCGCCGCTATCACAAAAGCCATAGCGGAGACCCCGAGCGAAGAGCAAATGGTCGACCTCCTGAAACAACGGAGGCAGGCGTTGGTCAACCAGAAGATCGATCTTGTGCACCACCCGACGTTCGCGTGGGCAGCCGAACCCCAAGTCCCGATCAACAATAACTCAAAACGCGCCGGCGCTATTGGTTTGTTGATCGGGACCGTCTTGGGTGCCGCTCTCGCCTACGCAAGGGCCAGCCGCCGCAATGGCTTCGATAACCCGCCCGACCCCGCGGCACTCTACGGTGTGCCCCTGATCGGCGAGATTCCGGCGTTCGAGAAGAAAAAGATGCGGTTTAGCGAGACCGCCTCAGCTGGTCGCCTGCTGATGAGTACTAACCCGCATTCCGCCGTCGCCGAGGCGTTTCGGTTCACGGCTGGATGCCTCGAGCGGATCCGCGCCGCGGGCGCCGGGCCGCTATCACTTGTTTTCGTCTCGACGGGCGCGATCAATAGCACCATCGTGGCCAACCTGGCCCTCGCCATAGCTGAAGGCGGCACGCGGGTGCTAGCGGTCGATGCCGCCGATGGGGAACTCACCGCTCTGCTCCTGCCGGGCAGCCCGACCGCTGACGGCTTCGAGCAGGTGCTCGCTGGACAGCAAGCCACGGCGGACTGCGTCCAGCCCAGCCCGTGGAACGAGGTGGTCACCGTCCTTGGGTCCGGTGTGACAACGCCAGAGCGGGTGACGGGCGCGGCCTACTCGCAGGCGGTGGACAAGTTGCTTACCGAGGCCAAGGCGAGCTTCGACGTCATTCTGATCGACAGCCCAGCTCTGCTGCAGGTGGCTGATGCGGCCGAGCTCGTCGGCGCCTCTGATGCGGTGATTATCGTCGTCAATCACCAGGAGCTAATTCGGGACCACCTCGACATGATGCAACGGCTCGACCTGATCAAGTCCGACGTCGTCGGCTACATCTACAAGCGGGCGCCGAAACTATTCCATGCTGCCCGATACCGGCGTGAGGCTTTCGCCGGTCAATCCGCTCGCCTAACAGGCTCGTCGGCCGTACCGCCGTCTCCGGCTCACAGGCGCGCCCGAGCATTGGCCGCCACACAGCCGCCCTCGCGCCTGCCCAAAACAGGTCGTTAGGGCTCCCGTGTCGTTGTCCATTGGCCGCCGTTTGGGCTCCCGAGAGCGCAGCACCTACTCGGGTGACCGGGCGCGGGGTGTGCCAGGGCGCCTGCTTGTCCTCTACGGCCGGTTGCTCGGTCCCCTCCTCGCCGGTTACCTACTGTTCGACAAGGCCTTCGCATATCTTCACCTTCCTGGCATGCCGCTGTATGTCGGTGAAACGGTCCTTGCCGTCGGCGCCCTGGGAGCGCTCGTCGCCAGCGGGTATCTCCGAGTCCCGGTGAGGGACGAGCCGATCCTTGCGCTGCTCGCTGTGTTCATGCTCTGGGGGCTGCTCCGGTTCCTGCCTGAGCTGAGCGCCTACGGGATTGACGCCGTACGCGACTCGGCGCTTTGGTATTATGGCTTGTTTGCGTTCTTCGTATCCGCCGCGCTCGCGAAATCTCCGAACCTCCTCGAACGCCTGGTCGTCCAGCTCGGCCGGCTGACGCCGTGGCTGCTGCTGTGGCTGCCGCTCGGCTTGGTTCTGGCACCCGTGGTGACGGACCCCCCTTACGTACCATTCACGACGATCTCGGTCCTGGCGCACAAACCGGGGAACGCGGCCATCGCCGCGCTCGTCGTCCTCGGGTACATGTGGCTGTTTCCAGACGGACGCAGTGCCAGAAACCGGAGTGCGTGGAGCATCGTGGCCTTGGTAGTCATCGCGATCGCCGCCACTCAGAACCGCGGCGGCATGCTCGGCGCGACGGCAGGTGCGATGGTCGGACTGGCCTTCTTCCGGGACCGACTACGGCTGCTTGTGCAAGCGGTCCTGATCATCGCCCTTGGGTTGGGCATCGCCACCCTGCTGTCACT
>JALZCN010000575.1 GCA_030863045.1 Actinomycetota bacterium
CCGGTAGCTCAACCAAGCGAGCCGGCCGGGTCTGCTGGCCGGTAACGGCGGCGTGTGGGCCGTCCAGACACCTCGAATCCGGGGCCACCGGGTCGCAACCGAACCGGCATCCCGGTACCACCGTCACCGGGGGGAGCAGCGTGGCCAGCGCTCGGACCACGGTGGACTTCGCGGTGCCCTTCTCGCCACGGACCAGCACGCCACCGATTCCCGGATGCACAGCCGTCAGCAGCAGTGCCAACCGGAGATCGTCATGCCCAACGATCGCGGAGAATGGGTAGGGGGCGGCACTCATGGTAAGCGGATCCGTGCCGACGCGCCGCGACGCATCGGCACGTGCGGGATACCGTCCTCGACGAATTCCTCCCCGCCCACCACGAAACCATGAGCACGGTAAATATCGACGCAGTGCCGCTGAGCGGCGAGCATGCAGGGAGAGTCGCCCACCTCGGCCAGCGCCGCCTCGAGTAGCTGCCGAATCGCGCCTTGGCGTCGCGCCCGCCGGGCAGCACAGATTCGGCCGATCCTGAACTGACCCTCGGCGGGCTCCAGCAGCCGCAGGGTCGCCTGCGGCTGCTCCATCGCGCCGAAAGGTGCCAGCCAGTAGTGTCGGGTTGTCAGGTCCAGATCATGACCGTCGAGCTCCTGATACGCACAGGCCTGCTCGACCACGAACACCTCCACCCGCAAGCGCAGCAGGGCGTAGATCATCGCGGTCGAAAGATCGGCGGCGAGCCTCCGATGCAGCAGGATGTGGTCCACCGCTCCTGCCTACCAGAACGTCTGACATCGTGGCGCGGTGGCGCAGAATTGGCCCTGGCGGCTCAGCTTGAGACGGCACCTGATCTGGTTACTCGCAGGTGCCTTACTGGCGGCATGTGGCACCGCCTCCCCACAGATCACCGCCTCCCGGCAAAGTCCCACGTCGGCGTCACGGTTGCCGACCGGACCGCCCGCCGCACCGCCGACGGCCACCACCGCGATCCCCAGCTCGGAGCTTCCGTGGATCGTGGGAGCCATCCCGCTACCACGGCGTCCGGACGGGTTCGGTGTCGTGCGCTCCACGCCGCCGGCGCTGATGGACCGGCGACTACCCGTGATTGATCGGCTGCCGCCGCCCAAGTCCAGCTCGTTCGAGTCGACGATCAGCCCGGTGCCTCCGGAGGTGCTGGCCCGCAGCACCTGGCAACCCAATTGCCCGGTCAGTCCCGACCAGCTGCGCTACCTCACGATGTCCTTCCGTGGCTTCGACGCCCGCGCGCACACCGGCGAGATGCTGGTCAATGCTGATGTCGCGAAAACCGTGGTCGGCGTGTTCAAGCGGTTGTTCGCAGCCGGATTCCCCATCGAGGAGATGCGGGTGACGACCGCCGCAGAGCTGAGCCTGCTACCCACCGGGGACGGCAACAACACCTCGGCGTTCGTCTGCCGCGAAACCCGTGGTCAGAAGGAATGGTCGCAGCATGCCTACGGGCTGGCCATTGACCTCAACCCGTTCAACAACCCTTACGTCAAGGGCGACCTGGTGATACCTGAACTGGCCTCGGCCTATCTCGACCGGGACTGGGTGCGATCGGGCATGGCGCTGGACGGCGGCCCGGCGGTGATCGCATTCGAGTCGGCGGGCTGGAAATGGGGTGGGCGGTGGGCGGACCCGGTGGATTTCATGCATTTCAGCGTTAACGGGCACTGAAGTGCTCGCGACCTAACCCTCAAGGTCCCCCTCGAGGGTTAGGTAAAGCGCTCGCAGCGCCTCGAGATCCGCCGGGTCGGGCTGCGCCCAGAGGCCACGGTCGGCGGCCTCGAGCAACCGCTCGGTCATCCCCCGCAGCGCCCACGGGTTGGACTGCCTCAGGAACTGCTGCACACCGGAATCGAACACGTAGGACTCCGCGAGCTGGTGATACATCCAGTCCTCGACCACCCCTGCCGTCGCGTCGAAGCCGAATAGGTAGTCGACGGTGGCGGCCAGCTCGAAGGCGCCCTTGTAGCCATGGCGTTGCATGGCGGCGATCCACCTCGGGTTGACCACGCGGGAGCGGAACACCCGGCGGGTCTCCTCGGCTAGTGTCCGGGTCTTGACGGCGTGCGGCACCGCGGAATCGCCGACATAGGCCGCCGGGTTGCCGCCGGTCAACGAGCGCACCATGGCGACCATCCCGCCGTGATACTGGAAATAGTCGTCGGAATCGGCGATGTCGTGCTCGCGGTTGTCGACGTTTTTGGCGGCCACCGTGATGCGCCGGAAAGCGTGCTCCATGTCGGCGCGCGCCGTGGCACCGTCGAGCCCTCGCCCGTAGGCGTAGCCACCCCAGGTGGCGTAGACCTCGGCGAGGTCTGCGTCGGTGCGCCACTCCCGGCTGTCGATCAACGGCAGCAGCCCGGCTCCGTAGGCGCCCGGCTTGGAGCCGAAAATCCGGGTGCGGGCGCGCCGGTCGTCCCCGTGCGCCGTGATGTCAGCCCGGTAGTGCGCCGCGACGAAGTTGCGTTCCGCCGGCTCGTCCAGCCTTGCGACGGTGCCGATCGCATCGTCGAGCAACGCGACTACGTGCGGGAAGGCGTCCCGGAAGAACCCGGAGATCCGCACCACCACGTCGATCCGGGGCCGGCTGAGCTCATCAAGCGGCACCACCTCGATGCCGGTGACGCGGCGCGAAGCGTCGTCCCACACCGGGCGGACGCCGAGCAGCGCGAGCACCTCGCCGACGTCGTCCCCCGAGGTGC
>JALZCN010000608.1 GCA_030863045.1 Actinomycetota bacterium
CTGCAGGGGTTTCAGTTCACTGTGTCATTTGATCTCTCCCGGGCCGCCGGATTCGCCGGCCGGCGAGCCGGGGCGGAAACCGGGGCCGAGAAACGCGAAGAAGCCGTTGCGGTAGCGGCCGTCATCATCCTCGACGCTGACGGTGCTGCCGCCGACCGCAGGGCTGACGATGACGATGTCATCCTCGTAGCGCAGGTACTCCGAGCCACCGTTGGCCGCTCGTGCCGCCGGGTTTACCGCATTGACGATTCTCGATGTCGTGAGTCCGACGGGCTGGGGGGAAGTGTAGGTGGCAATGTCACCGCTTCTGCTCTGCAACTCGTAGGTGTCCGCGATGAAGTCCTCTACGTCGTTGCCGACGCCGCAGCCTGCGAGCACCAGGCTGACCGCAAGCAGGATCGTAACCAGCAACCGGCCTCTCACGGCGGGATCCATCGGCTTCGGGTCGTCACAATGAAGCTTTTTTTGTCACCGGGATACAGATGCCAGCTTTTCCAGGTCCAACCGCCGCCCGGCAGCGACCCGGCTGTCATCGCTGTCATCGCGTTGCTGGTGCCGGGGAACGCCCCGCAGAGCCAGGTGTCGCTGTGCTCGGCATAACTGCGCAACCTTGCTGCGGTCTGCTCGAATTCGACGGGTGGCACCTCCTTGGTGGCCGTAGTCAGCTGGTAGCCCCCTAGCCGGGTGTGTTGCGGGAGCTGCTGGCCACCGGCTTCGAGGGCGTCGCATGATACCTGCTCAGTGAGGTGGTGGCCGGGCAAGATCGCGGTGACAATGTGCGACACCCCCAACACACCGAGGGTGAGAAGACCGCCTGCACCGTCCTGAAAGCTGATTTCGGCCAGCGCCGCGGGGGCCGGCGCGTGGAGCAGCAGGCCGAGTGCATCGGCAGCGATGTCACGGGGTTCCACCTCGAGTAGGTGCACGCTCATGTGCCTGGCGCCGAGTGGTACACGGTGAGCTCGCCCCGCGTGACTGACCGGCCGGTCGAGACCTCCCAGGATTGCGTCGGTGCCCAGCGCTCGAACGCGATCATGCTGGTACCGTCGGACGTCGCGTAGTCGGCGTAGTCGACCGATCCGTTCGGCGGTGTGCCGGTGGTGCCCTCAGCGGTGTAGGAGGCCCTGCCGCGCTCGATCTGCCGGTGCACCCGATCGTCGAGGATCACATCGCCGTCCGGAGTCAGGCCGGTGCCCTCGCGCCGCATCCACAGCGTCATCTCCAGCTCACCCTCGTCGTCTTCGACGCTGAGCCAGCGGCGTCCGGTTGAGCCGTCCAGGAGGTGCTCCCGCCAGGTGATGCCGCCCTCGTTGAGAACGATGGTGCCACGCACGACATGGTCGATCCCCGCGTAGCTGATGATGTCGCCCACGCCGATCTTGTGCGGATCGTAGATCTCTGGCTGGTTCGCGAGCGGGTCCACCCGGCCGGGGGTGGATGACTTCGCGGATGATCGGGACCGCAGCACGAGGACGATCACGCCGATGATCACGGCAAGCACAAGGACGACAAGCAGAACTTCGATCATCAGGGGCTTCCTGGAGTCGTGCTAACAGACCAGCCGACGGTATCCCGCCCGGACGCGAGCATCTACCGGCGGGTATGCGAGTGACGGCGTCGCCTTACGCGCTGAGGACGTATGCGGTGAAAAATCCAGCGGCACCGGCCATTGCAACCAACGGTCCGCCGTCACCGAACCTCGGGTGCCAGCGTATCGATCACCAAGGCCAGTACCACGCCGACTGCAACGCCAACGGCAAAGCCAGCGGGCGGGGCGTTGCGCCGGCAAACATCAGCGTTAAATCGATCAAGCAGCGTATCCAGGACGACGAACCCTACCGCTCCACCGCGAACGCAGCGTCGTGAGCAGGTCCTACGCTTGGCTACCCCTCAGTGAGGACGACCGCCGCGTCAGGTTCGATGACGCGGAAGCTGAAGCTTTCCTCAAAATAGAGCGTCAACAGCTCGGCGTCGTACCGGACGTACCCGATCGAGAGATCCTGCCCGACATCGAGGAGGAAGTCGCCGCCTCGTTTGCTCACCACCAGCGCACCGTCAAGGCCTGGCGCCCAGACGATGTCTCCGCCGAGGATCGTGGCCAGGTGCCCACGCAGCGGATGACCCTGCTCGGTCGCCTCCGCAATACGGGTGTACCCCTGCGGGTTGATGGCCAAGGTGTATGGCCCCTCGATGCCTGCCTGGCGAAGAGTCTCCGTCGCCCTGGCAATGGTGTGTGGGTATGCCTCAACGTGCTGTCCCAGCATCGCTGAGGGGTGAGAGCTGGCCTCCGCGATTCCGGTGATTCCCGCCTCTGGCCAGCCGTGGAATACAGCGCGGTTCTCGATCAGCGCAGCGTCGTACGCGGCCCGGTCGAGATCGGCATAATCCACGTCGACAGCGCCCCGTTCGGCATCCTGCAGCCCCGAGCACTCCACGGTGAAGTTCACCCGGAATTCGCACAGCGGGAGGACCCGCCGTTGCCGGGCCACGATTGTTTCGGCCTTCGTTCCCGGCGGTGCGGTCTCCAGCGAAGCAGTCCGGCCGAGGTTGGTGGCGGAATGTATCCAGCCGTGCGGTCCCCACCAGTCGACCAGCCGGCGCGCGGCCAGCCTCAGGATCAAACGGGTCTTGGCTTCGTCGTCGATCTGCTTCCATCCGGCAGCTGGGATCGGTGCGTGCTTACGTAAGAGGTGGTCCGTCATGTCGTCATCGTCCTTTCAGACTGCCGATACCTTCAGCCGAGCGCATTGATTAATTCTTGGCATGCCTGCTCGCAGCGGTGGCACGCTTCGGCGCACACGCGGCAGTGCTCGTGCCGAGAGGCATGGCGCGCACACTCGTCGCCGCAGGAGCGGCAGATAGTGGCACAGGTCTGCAAGACGGTGCGTGTGATGTTGGCGTCGTAGCCGGTGTGCCGGGACAGGATCCGCGCCGTGGTATTGCAGATGTCAGCGCAGTCCTCGTCGGAGCGGATGCATTTACGCAACATCGGCAGGTGATGGTCAGATTCGGACAGACAGGCGTCGGCGCAGGCAGTGCACACTTGCGCGCAGGACAAGCACTGTTCAATGCAGCGCACCAGGACATCACGATCCACCTGCCCCAGTTCCGCCGGATAGGCGTTGATCATTTCAGCCACAGCGGTCATCTTCACCTCCGGTATCGGGCGCTCATCGACTACCCGGCTATAGCGCACTCCACACGCCGAAAGGCGGTCTGGGTGCGAAGTCGAGTTATTCGTCCCGGGCGAATCCATCCCGGCCTCCAGCGGGTCGACGCTCAGGGAGCCGGTCCTCACCGCGCTGGTTGAACCCCTCAGTGCGGGGTGGCGTCGGCGCGGGAGCGCAACTCAGCGTTCTGCACGGTCCGGGCAACGTCGGATGGTGACACTATCCCGACCAGCCGCCCGGCAGCGTCGACAACCACGGCGCGGCCGTCAGTGCAGCCCGCCATCCTGGGGAGTACATCGCTCAGCGGCTCCTCCGGTCTCGCGATGGGAATGTCGCTGGGCGGGCAGGCGATGTCGAGCAGTCGGGTACCTGCGCGCTCGGAGGCGGTCACCTGCCGGATCCGGTTCAAGGTGACCAGGCCGGCAAGCCGGTCGTCACCGTCCAGCAGTGGTAGGGCAGAGAATCGAGTACGCAACAAATAGTCGTCGACGAATTGCTGGACGCTCAGCTCGGGTGGCGCGGTAACGGGGTCCGGCGTCATCACGTCGGCAATCCGAACTCCAGCGAGCGTTCGCTGAGCGAGTGTGTATTGCTCCTCGGCGCGAGCCGCGGTGACCAGAAACCACCCGATGAGCGCGAGCCAGAACCCGCCGAAGCCCTGGAACGACACAACCTGTGCCAGCCCGATTCCGATGAGCGCGATGCCGAATACACGCCCGGCGCGTGCCGCGATCAGCGCGGCTCGGTACCGGTCCCCAGTCCACCGCCACACCGCCGCCCGCAGGACCCGACCACCGTCCAGCGGCGCGGCCGGGATCAGGTTGAACAACGCCAATATGACATTGATCATCGCAAGCCAGCTCAGCGCGGCGACGACCAGTGGGCCCGCCCCTTCGACGTCGGCGAACACCGCGGCACCGAAGAACGCCAGCCCCAGAACAGCACTCACAAGAGGGCCGACACCGGCTATACGCAGGTCCGCACCGGGGGTGGCCGCCTGCCCACGAAGCATCGCCACCCCGCCGAAAAGCCACAGGATGATTCTCTCCACACCGAGCCCATTGCGGCGTGCAACGACGGCGTGGGAAACCTCGTGTGCAAGCAAGGAAGCCAAGAACAGCAGTGCGGTGACGACCCCGGCGGCGGCGTAGGTCAACCCCGACCATCCCGGCGCTGCGAGGGGCAGCCGACCTGCGGCCAGCCCTCCCGCGATCAGCGCCAATATGGCCAGGACACTCCAGTGAGCGCCAACACTGAACCCGGCGATACGCCCAAGCCGGAAGCTTTCTGTCACGAGCTGGTGGACCCGCCGAGAACGTCTTGCTCTTTCAGACTGTGCATGACGGCGTTCGGCCCGTCGAACGAGTCCTTCTGCATGCCGCGCAATGCCTCCACGAGACTGCTGCTGGCACCGTTGCTCTCCGCATGGTCGGCCAGCTCATCTGGTGATCCGGGGTAATCGAACCCTTTCAGTGCCTTCTGTACCTCGGTGACTTGAAATCCCATGCTCTCAGAT
>JALZCN010000644.1 GCA_030863045.1 Actinomycetota bacterium
CCCGTGCCCTCCGAGGTAAGCCGCTCGACGGTGGCGGTCTCATCCCCAGCGATCCACAGGCATGCCCCGTCGGGTCGGACGGCGGAGAGGTTGACGTGGGTTTGCGCGTCCACGGCATCCTGGCCGAAGCGCAGCGGTATCTGCTCTACGTGCACGATGCCAGTCTGCCCTTGCCGTCCCCACGATGGCGCCATCCGGGCACCGCGACGCCGAAACGTTCAGCTGGCCGACGGGCTGTCAATGCCTGCGAGGCGTCGGGTCAGCTTGGGTCGGTGAAGTCGCCTGCAGCGCGACGCACCCGGGTGAGTAGCGCGGTGAGCTCGGCGGTCTGAGCGTCGTCTAGCCCAACAAGACCGAAGTCGATATCGGTGAGCGCCGCGGTGGCGATCTTTTGACGCTGACGGCCTGATTCGGTGATCGCGACCAGGGTGGTGCGCCGATCGGTGGGGTGGCCGCTGCGCTCGACCAGATGGTCGGCCTGCAGCCGGTCCACGATGTTGGTCACGCTGGTCGGGTGCAGCTGCAGCCGTTGGCCCATCACCTTCATCGGTAGGCTGCCCTGCCGGGAGAACACCAGCAGCACCAACGCCTCGTACCGGGCGAAGGTCAGACCGTGTGGGCGCAGCGCGGCATCCACGGCGGACTGCAGGATCTGCTGCACGCGCATCACATTGGTGACCGCGGCCATCGTCCCGGCTGGCCCGATGCGGGTTTCCCAGATCTGCGCGGCTCGTTCGATCGGGTCAAACGGCAGCGGGTGTGGCGACGCCATGGGTGAACCGTAGGCCACCATGGCGCGCCGGATAGGGCAGGCTGGGCTGATGATCGTGGCATTCAGTGTCGCACCCGCGGGAGGGGAATCCGAAAGCGTCAGCGCGGCCGTGGCAGAGGCGGTCCGGGTGGTCGCGGATTCCGGGCTGCCCTACGAGCTCAACGCCATGTTCACCCTCGTGGAGGGGGAGTGGGATGAGGTGATGGATGTGGTGCGGCGGGCGGTCGAGGCCGCCAGCGTCGGCGCCAGCCGAACCAGCCTGGTGCTCAAGGCCGATATCCGACCCGGCTACACCGGCCAGCTGCGGGCCAAGGTCGACCGCGTCCAGCAGCACCTGGCTGACTGACTCGACTGCATCAGCTGATCATCTACCGCTCACGGTCCGGTCCGCCGGGGAGGGAGCGGCCTTGCGGATCTCGGAATGAACTAACCCGGCCCTTGTGGTGTTGCGTGCGCTGGCACAAGTTAGTAGGACGTCATACTATTGGACTTACGACTTATCTGGGGAGGCTCGCATGTCGTCCTACGATTCCCGGCACGCAGATCCGTTCGCGGGGCGGGAGCGCTGGCGGCGTCGCTACGCCGAAGCGCAGGCCGCCGGACAGGTCCGTAAGGCGGACTTCACCACCTTGTCCGGCGTCGAGGTCGACCCGGTGTATGGGCCGGGCGAAGCGGTCGCGGGCTTCGAGCGGATCGGTTGGCCAGGGGAATATCCCTTCACCCGTGGAGTGCATTCCACGGGCTACCGCGGGCGAACCTGGACGATCCGGCAATTCGCCGGATTCGGTAGTGCGCGACAGACCAATGAGCGCTACAAGCGGATTCTTCACAATGGTGGGGGCGGACTGTCGGTGGCCTTCGACATGCCCACCTTGATGGGATGCGACTCCGACGATCCGCGAAGCGAGGGCGAGGTCGGCCATTGCGGCGTGGCGATCGACAGCGCCGCCGATATGGACGTGCTATTCGAAGCGATCCCGCTGCAAGAAGTGACCGCATCGATGACTATCTCGGGCCCCGCGGTGCCGATGTTCTGCATGTACCTGGTCGCCGCTGAGCGGCAGGGTGCTGATACCACCAAGCTCAACGGCACCCTGCAGACCGACATCTTCAAGGAGTACATCGCCCAAAAGGAATGGCTATTCAGCCCGGCACCGCATCTGCGGCTCATCGGGGACCTGCTGGAATACTGCACGGACCAGATCCCGGCCTACAAACCGCTGTCAATCTCCGGATACCACATCAGAGAAGCCGGCGCGACGGCCGCGCAGGAGCTGGCCTTCACTCTGGCCGATGGTTTCGGGTACGTGGAGCTCGGCCGCTCCCGGGGACTGGACGTCGACCGGTTCGCCGGCGGCTTGACCTTCTTCTTCGACGCGCAGGTGGACTTCTTCGAAGAAATCGCAAAGTTCCGCGCCGCCCGGCGGATCTGGGCGCGCTGGATGCGCGATGTATATGGCGCGACCAGCGACAAAGCTCTGCGGATGCGCTTCCACACCCAGACCGCCGGCGTCTCGCTCACCGCGCAGCAGCCGTACAACAACATCGCGCGCACCACGATCGAGGCGCTCGCCGGAGTGTTGGGTGGCACCAACTCGATGCACACCAATGCCCTGGATGAGACGCTGGCGTTGCCGTCGGAGCGCGCCGCGGAGATAGCGCTGCGGACCCAGCAAGTGATCTTAGAAGAGTCCGGGGTCGCCAACGTGATCGACCCGTTGGGCGGCTCCTGGTACGTCGAGGCGCTGACCGACCGGATCGAGACTGATGCGGAACGGATCTTCGGCCGGATCAAGGACATGGCCGCGGCCGCAGTGCCGTCGGGCCTGCACCCGATTGGTGAGATGACCTCGGGCATCCTGCGCGGCATCGAGGACGGTTGGTTCACCGGCGAGATCGCCGACGCGGCGTTCGCCCACCAGCAGGCACTGGAGAAGTGTGACAAGAAGATCGTCGGGGTGAACACGCTGACCGGATCGGTCACCGATGACCTGGAGATTCTCCGAGTCAGTCACGAGGTCGAACGCGAACAGGGCCGAACGCTGGCGCAGCGCCGCGCGCAGCGCGACCAGAGTGCCGTCGACGCTACCCTCGCGGCCATGGTCGCCGTAGCCGAAGGCGACGGCAACCTCATCGAGCCGATGCTGGATGCGGCACGGATGGAGGCCACCCTCGGTGAGATCTGCGGGGCGCTCAAGGCGGTGTGGGGCGAGTACCGCGAGCCCGCCCGGTTCTGACGCCCGGCGCCCACCGCCCGGGACGGGATCCATCGCAGGACGGGATCGCATCGCAGGACGGGATCCATCGTAGGACGGGATCCATGCCAGGATAGACAGCGTGAGCAGGCCTAACCCGCAGCCGACCGGAGCCGGGTCCGGAGCGTTTTCTGGGGCACTATCTGGCGCACTGTCAAGCGCCGTCGATCTATCCGCGCTCAAGTCGCGGGCCGATTCGGCGGGTCACCGCGAGGGCCCGGGTGGCTCCGGGACCGGCGGGCGCAACACGTCGGTCCTCGATGTCACCGAGCAGAGCTTCCAGACCGATGTCGTCGACCGCTCCATGCAGGTACCTGTGGTCGTCGACCTGTGGGCGACCTGGTGTGGCCCGTGCAAGCAGCTGTCTCCGGTGCTCGAAAGGCTCGCTGAAGCCGCCGGTGGTGCATGGGTGCTGGCCAAGGTCGACGTCGACGCCAACCCACGCATCGCCCAGCTCTTCGGCGTCCAGTCTATTCCCACCGTTGTCGCCATCGCGGGCGGCCAGCCGATCGACGCCTTCGCCGGCGCCCGGCCCGAGCCGCAGGTGCGGCAGTGGATCACGTCGCTGCTCGACGCGCTGCGC
The DNA here is from genome assembly GCA_030863045.1 of Actinomycetota bacterium. Lineage (GTDB taxonomy): Bacteria > Actinomycetota > Actinomycetes > Mycobacteriales > Pseudonocardiaceae. Next base: position 3,611 of record JALZCN010000644.1, read on the forward strand.
GATCAACTACCTGGCATCCGGGCCGCCGAGCAGGCCGCGACGGGCGACCACGCTGGGCAACCCCAAGCCGAGCTTGCGGATCCCCGGTTCGCAGCCGCCGAAGCCGCGTTGGCGGCCGGTGATTACGCCGATGCCGAGGCCGCCTACCAGGAGATTCTGGACATCGAACCAGCCAATGAGCAGGCCAAGGCGGCGCTGATCCAGGTCCGATTCCTGGCCCGTACCCAATCCACCGATCCATCGGTGGTGGCCAAGGCTGATGCCGCACCCGACGACGTCGACGCGCAAATCGCCGCGGCCGACGTCGAGGTCGCCCAGGCGCAACCGGAGCGGGCATTCGAGCGGCTGGTCGGCGCCGTGCGGCGGCTGACCGGAGAAGACTGCGATCGAGCCAGAGCGCACCTGGTCGAATTGTTCGAGCTCTTCGGCTCCGACGATCCGCGGGTCACCTCGGCACGCCGGGCGTTGGCCCGGGCGCTGTTCTGACTTACGAGTCGGCCTGGGCTTTGAGCAGCGCCTCGATGTGCCGCGGTGAACCCGGCCGGCCGAACAGCGCGCCGACTGCCCAGTTGGCGCCGATCCAAGGCCAGCACGCCGCCTGCTCGGCGTAGTCCACCGGAAAGGCGACCACGTCAACCCCGGCGGCGCGGACATTGTGCACCAAAGCTTGTGCTGACTGGGACAGGATTCGGGACGGATCGAGGCACACCTGAGCGGACACCGACCGGGCCATTTTCACCACGCACACCGAGAGGTCTGCCAGGCAGCGCAGCTCGCCGATGCCGCCGCCGAAGTCGTAGAGCCCGGCGCGCACGCCCAGCTCGATCAACACTCGTAGGTTGTCCTCGGCGTGCGCGCCACCTTCTCCGGCGAGTTCACCGGTGACCATGCGGACCGCGGATCCCGGGACCCGCAGCTCCAGCTCGGCCGGTGTAAGGCCGGTCTCGTCCAGGACGGCTCTGATCCGCCCCACTAGATCGGGATCCTGCGCCTGGGATGGCGTGAGGTCGACCACCACCGGCGCCACACACCCACCGATGCGTTGCCGCCAGTACACCGCCTGCTCAGCGGCATTGCGCAGCAACCACTGGCCAACCTCGTGCACTACCCCGGTCCGCTCTGCGGCCTGCACGCACTGTTCATGGGACAGCAGGCCCAGCTGCGGGTGCTGCCAGCACAGCCCCGCTTCGATGCCCATCAGCCGTTCACCATGCAGTGTGACCACCGGCTGGTATGTCACGGCCAGCTCGCCGGTCTCCAAGGCACCGGGCACCGCCGCGGCCAGCCGGAGGTCGGTCCGTTCAGCGGCGTCGATTTCTGGATCGAACAGATCCCACTGCCGTTTGCTCCGGTGGCGTACTCGGCGCAGTGTGGCGCCGGCGGCACGCATCAGCTCCGCAGGCGACATCGCGGTGAGCCGGCTTTGCGCGACGCCGATGCTGGCGGTAATGGCCACCTCGCCTTCATCCAGGTGGATCGGCTTGGCCAGCTCGGTGTTGATGATCTCCGCTAACGCGCCGACGTCCACCACCGCATCGTCGGATTCGATGACGATCGCGTACTCGTCGGCGCCGAGCCGGGCAACCATCGCCCGCTCGCCGGCGACCGCGCTTTCCAGCCGCCTGGCCACCAGGTCCAGCAACTGGTCCCCGGCGTGGTGGCCCAGCCCGTCGTTGATTGCGGAGAAGCCGTCCAGATCGAGGTGCATCAACGTGACCACGGCCGGTGGCTCGAGCCGTGCGAGCACCTTTTCCACGTGTGTGACGAGGTACTGCCGATTCGGCAGGCCGGTCTGCACGTCATGCAACGTCTGGTGGTTCAGTCGCTGCTCCAGAAGGTGCAGATCGGTGAGATCCTCCACCATCGTGAGGACGTACTGGGCGCTCTGTTCGTCGTCGAGCAGCACGGAGGAGGCCACATGCACCCATGCGGTCTCACCATCCGCCCGGCGC
>JALZCN010000681.1 GCA_030863045.1 Actinomycetota bacterium
GCGTCGGCGCTCGACCACTCCCCTGCCTCTACCCACTCCCCGAGGACGCTGATCATGGCACGGCGCCACAGCACAGCGCCGAGATAATGTAGCTCGGCCGGGCCCCATGCATCGGAGGAAAACAGCACCTTGCCAAAAGGCGCCACTTCCAGCGACTCGGCGATGACCGCACGAGACCGCGCACCGGTGTAATTCACCGCCAACCCGACGTCCAGGTACACGTGCGGGAACACGTGAGCCAGGTACCCGGCGGTGCGGTGATAGGGGTAGCAATGCAGCAGCATCACCGGCACTTGCCGGTCCTGCACCCGGCGGAGGAAATCGGTCATCAGCGACGGGTCGCAGCGGTGCAAGGTCAGATCAGGATCCCCATACCCTACGTGGAACTGCAGCGGCAGGCCGCGTTCGACGCCGATCCAGAGCAGGTGGCGCAGCAGCACTGGATGGGTCAGGCGCAGCTCGCCGACTTCGCGCTGCCGCAGCCACTGTCCGGCAGCTCGGCGCACCTCGGTGGCGCTAGGTCGTTCAGGATCGAAGTCAAGGCCATACCGGTAGGCGATGACGGATTTGAGCCCCACGGCCTGCCTGGTCCGTTCATCCAAAGCGGAGGCGAACCGATCGATGAACCCGGCTGCGGTCACGCCGCTTGCCGTCACCTCCTCGGCGACGGACTCCAGGCGCACGATCTCCGACGCGGTCGCTGCCAACACGGCTGCCATCTTGGCGGGCCGCAGGGTCTGATCAGCTCGGTAACCCGTGTCGACCAGGAACCACCCGATGCCACTGGCAGCGAGCAGGCGGCGACTCACCTCCTGCGCGCCGAGCTGCCGCCTGCGAGCAAGGTAGGCATCGGCATCCGTGTGCGGGGGCAGGTCCAATACCGGAGCGCACCAGCGGCGCACCGCGAAGCCCAACTGGGAATCCATATGCGTGGTACCCGCGGGTGGCGGCCACAAGGACTCGCTGAAGCCGGCCTCAAACCCAGCACCGTCTACATCGCCCGTCATGACGCCGTGGACATGATGGTCTACCAAGGGTAGAGCCTCGACAACGGCGCGCAGCGTATCGACGCTCACGCCAACTCGACGTCTGCGCGGTAGTGCCGTACCGGAAGCCCGGACAGATGCAGGTAGCTGAACCGGTGATCGGGGATCAGCTCAGTGACCTGGTCCCGACCAGTCACCTTGCCCTTACGGAAGATCCTGATCGCGCCGACTCCTTCGAGCTCCCGCTCACCAGCCCGTTCCAGCTCAAACGACTCGATCGACATCCAACCCGGCCAGCCCGCGCCGTCCCGCAGCAGCGTGTATACGGCGGTGACGGTGGCGCGCGCGTGAACGTCGATGTCGATGTGCACGTTACCGGCCGCTCAAGCCAACGCCCGGCTGGGAGTCGCTGTTGTCCGGGGACTGTTGCTCGATCTCCTGGCCACCGGAGATCGAGGGGGCGTCGATGCGGCCATGGACCAGTTCATCGCCATGTAGGTGACGAGGAGGAAGGAGTATCCCTAGAGACATGAGGAACTCATCCGGGTCAGCGATCGGTTCCGTGGTGTCCGGCGCCGCGATCGTCTTGCTCGCCATGAACCCGAACGCACCGCGTGTCGTGCGGTGGGCGCTATGGGGTTGCACGGCAATTGGAACGGCGGTCGCCGCCAACCAGCTCGCCGGCAAGCCAGTGCCGTTCCTGCGCTGGTCGGTGCTGCGGATGATGCTTGGGCGGCGGAGGCTGTTCACGGACTGGCAGGTCGGTGACGGGCGCGAGGAAGCACTGGCCGCTCACGTGGTGGCACACGCTCGGCAGGGAGATGTCGACGATGTGATCCGCGTGATCGACGACTTCTGCTACAACCACACTTTTATGATGAACGTGGGGGACGAGAAAGGCGAGATCCTCGACCGCGCCGTGCGACGCACCCAGCCGCGCCGTCTCCTGGAGTTGGGCACCTACTGCGGGTACAGCGCATTGCGAACGGTCCGTGTCATGCCTAGCGACGCCCACCTCTACTCGATCGAGTTCAGCCCGGCGAATGCGGAGATCGCCCGTCGAATCTGGGATCACGCCGGTGTCGGCGATCGGGTGACGGTCGTCGTCGGCTATCTCGGCGACGGGGGGTCCACACTGCACCGGCTGACCACCGAGTTCGGCTTCACCGAAGGCAGCGTCGACTTCGTATTCGTCGACCACGACAAGGCCGCGTACCTGCCCGACATTCAGCACATGCTGCGCCACCGCTGGCTACATCCGGGTTCGGTCGTGGTGGCCGATAACGTGAAGTACCCCGGAGCACCGGAGTATCGGGAGTACATGAACGAGCAGGAAGGCAAGAGCTGGCGGACAACGGAGCATCGCACACACCTGGAGTACCAGTCACTCCTCACGGATTTGGTGCTCGAATCGGAGTACCTGGGCTGAGTGAGCGGTCAATGCTTGTCAGCGGCGCTGGGCAGCGTGTCGCGGTCGGGTGGCGACACCGCTGGTGGCGTGCATGGCCCGTCGCGAAGGAGTTTGGGTCAGCGGCTCGGAGTGTGATCGAGGTACAGGCAATGGCTGGGGGCGGTACGGGACCGCGCGGGCTCGCCTACTGCCGGTGACCAGCAGCCAGAGCAGGCCACCGGCTGCCAGAGGGACGGCGACGTAGACCAGGGCGATGGTGTAGACCGCGGCGGTAGCCGCGGTAGGGGTAGTCGCGGTAGGGATAAACGCGGCGGCAGTCGCGGTGGGGATGGCCGTCGCTGGGGGGGTCGGAATGGTCGGGAGCGTCGGTTCGGGCGGCGCCGCAATGTCGGCCAGCTTGGTGCTCTCCAGGTACTGCTGGTGGCGGGTGACGACCACAGCGGCGGTGGCCGCAAATGACCGGATCGCCTCGTTACGGGTGCCGGATCGCACCTGCGTCAGCAGCGGTAGCACTTGGCCATGCGCGGCACGCAGCCGCTGCACGAACGCCCGGTCCAGGTCCGAGCCTGACTTGCTGGAGACCTGGGTCATCCAGCTCTGCTGCTGTTCGCTGGGCCGGCTAGGCAGCGTTACGCCGAGTTTCTCGGCGGTCGCACTGACCTGGGCAGCCAGCTCACGGTTTCCGGCCGAGAGCAGCCCGCCCACTTCTCGCACCCGCCGACTGCTTGCCTTCTGTTGGGCCAATTCGCCCATGGACGTTTCCCAGAGGCCGGCCTGCCGAACCTTTTCCAGCATGATCCGGTCGGCGGGTCCGAGCGGGCCCCACGCCGTGTGCGTCCAGCCATCTGGAGAGGTGCCGGACGCAGCCTGCCGGATTTGCCTCGTGTCCCAGTGCTGGAACACCGAGATCGCCAGTGCGGCTACCACGGCGAGCACAACTGTCCACCGGACAAAGCGCGGAATCGGCGGGCGCACCAACCGAACCTTTCTGAAGTGGGGTCAGCGAAGTCGAGCTGCCTGCGAAACCGTATGGAAGGCGGCGTCCAGTTAAGCGAACCTGAGAGCGCTACCGCTCCGTTGTCGCCAGACTGTGCTTGTGATGAGACGAGCGCCCGAAGTCTGGTGCTAACGCCGCGCCGGTTGCGCCGAATGAACCACAGCGCGCTCAGCGAAGGCGCGGGGTGCGACCCGGCGCATGGTCGTGTTGCCGTTCGCAGATCGTCCTGAGCGCCTGAGGATCAGATACTGACCGAGATGAGCTCCTGGCCGTCGGTCGTAACCACGTCCACCGAACTGACCTGATCCGGATCGATCAACGCGGAGCCGTCCAGCAACGTGCCGTCGCGGGCGCCCTTGTCAGACACCAGCCAGCTCCCGGCGAGCACGGTATTGCCGTCCTGTGACACCACGAGCAGCTGGCACGGCTCGCCGGCTGGGATACCTCGGACTATGG
>JALZCN010000694.1 GCA_030863045.1 Actinomycetota bacterium
CCGCTACCCCTGCCCTTCACCGACATCTCGGTCACCACCCGCCGCTCCCGCTCATGACTCCCGTCCCTCCCCCAACCGCGTTCTGGATGCAGAATGCTGTTATCTGGGGCGGCGTGGGGTGAGTGCCGCAGTGCTGTCGATCGGGTCGAACGTCGGGAATCGGTTGGGGTACTTGCGGGGGTGCATCAGGCTGTTGGGAGATGCGGTGTGCGCGGCCTCACCGGTGTACGCCACGGTGCCGTGGGGCGGGGTGCCACAAGACGAGTTCCTCAACGCCGTTCTACTGGTCGACGACCGGGATGCCGACGCGCGGGAGTGGTTACGCCGTGGGCAGTGTTGTGAGGCCGCCGCACAACGCACCCGCACCATCCGGTGGGGGCCGCGCACCCTGGACGTCGATGTGATCGACGTGGAGCAGACTCGCCGGGACGATCCTGACCTGACTCTGCCGCACCCGCGGGCTCACCAGCGTGCCTTCGTGCTGGTGCCCTGGCTCGCGGTGGCGCCGCACGCGGTGCTCACCGGACATGGCACGGTCGCGGAGTTGGTGGTCGCGCTACCGGCCGCCGAGCGGCGCAGTGTGCGCCGCCGCAACGACCTGGCGCTGGGATTGGGGTCACGATGACCTTCACCCGAGCCCGTGACCTGATCGCGGCAGGAGCCGTCGCGGCAGTGCTGGTGAACCTGCTGTTGCAGCTGTCCTATGGCGACATGCCCACGTTGCCGCAGCTGGCCGGGACCACGCTGCTCGCCTTCGCGATCGCCGAAGTGGTGCTCGGCTCGTCGCTGCGGGCGCGGATCCGGCAGCGACCGGGAACCCGCCCGGTGCAGGCACTTACCGCGGCCAAGGCCGTCGTACTGGCCAAGGCTTCCTCGCTGGCCGGCGCCATCACCGGAGGAGCCTGGCTAGGGGTACTCGGTTATGTGCTGCCCCTGCGTTCAGAGTTGCAGTCCGCGGCTTCGGACACGGTCACCGCCTCGATCGGAGCGGTCTGCGCAGCAGCGTTGGTGGCTGCCGCGCTGTACCTGGAGCACTGCTGCCGAACCCCGGAGGGTCCCGACGACCTGGGGCGCGACGGCGGCTGACCCCGGCGACCGTCCGTCATCGTCCAATAGCTGGCTGTTACGACCGGACGCGTCTACGTGGAGTAGGCAAACCGGTACGGTATGCGCCATGTCCAGGACCGGTGATCATGTTTCGCCACGCTGGAGTGGTCGGGTTCTGGTACTGAGCACGTTCGTGCTGGCTGCTGCTGCAGCGACGGTGCTCATCCTCGGCGCTCAGGACGCCCGCCTGCTGCGACTGGGCCTCGTCGCGGCGCTGTGGGCGGCGCTGCTCGGAGCCTTCGCCGCAGCGCGGCTGCGGCACGAGACCAGCTCGTACGCCGATCGGTCCGAGCAGTTGCGGGCGGTTTACCAGCTCGAGCTGGAGCGGGAGGTGACTGCCCGGCGGGAACACGCGCTGACCGTCGAGTGCGAGCTACGCGAGCAGGTCGAGCTATCTCAGCGCCGCGAAATCGTGGAACTACGTGCCGAGCTTGCAGCCATGCGGGCCAACTTGGAGCAGCTGCTGGGCGCAAGGCCATCCGCCGAGCGGGTCATGCTGCGGGGCGAGCCCGCCCAGCTGCCCCCGCCACCCGCAAACTTCTCGGAGGTCAACGGCAGCCGCGGCTGGCACCTCGCCGGTCCCGATCACCGATTCGGTCCTGCCCAGCCATCGACGCCGAGCTGGGAGCCGGCCCCGTGCCCGTCAAATGGGGTTGCCGACGGGACTATCTCCCACCGGCCAGGCAAGCACGGTGCACCCAGCACGGAACGGCCGGGATCGAACGGCAACGGCTCGCCCATCAACGAGTCAGACGTCAATGGTGGTGTAGCCCGGCGGTCCTCCGAAGCGACGGCCACGACGCAACGGACGGTCAACGACCTGCTCGCAGCCAATGGGGTGGCCTCCGCCTCCCGGCGCGGGCGCAGTCACCAAACCAGCTAGCACGCCTCTGCGGGCCCGTTGACTCGCTGCTCAGCGAGCGTGAGGCGTACCCAGGAGCCGGCTACCGACCGGGACCACTGGCGGAGTGAAGCTGCTCACCTGAACCGGCGCGAACGACTCCTGCGGGGTTAACCTGCGGCAGTCCGGTACCCGCAGCCAACGCGGGACTGGAACAACTGGAGGACGGCGATGGCGACGATGCCACGGTCCGGTGCATTCGCGTCCAGCGGCGTGTCCGACCGTCCGGCCCGGCTGGCTGTGGGGGTGGTCTCCGCCGGCCGGGTGGGGTCGGTGCTCGGCGCTGCTCTGTCCGGTGCAGGCCACACGGTGGTCGGGGCCAGCGCGGTGTCCCGGTCGTCGCTGCGCCGCGCGGCAGACCTGTTGCCCGACGTACCCGTGCTGCCGCCCGACGATGTAGTTCGGCGATCGGATCTGGTCCTGCTGGCCGTACCCGACGACGTGCTGCCGGCTCTGGTGGCCGGGCTCGCCGCGACCGGGGCGTTCCGGGCCGCCCAGATCGTGGTGCATACCAGCGGAGCTCGGGGCGTGGAGGTCCTAGCGCCGGCGGTCGCGGTGGGAGTGCTCCCGCTCGCGCTGCATCCCGCGATGACCTTCACCGGCCGCGCGGAGGACGTCGCGCGGCTGGCGGCGTCCTGTGTCGGCGTCACCGTTGCTGACGAGACCGGGTGGCACGTCGGGGAGGCGCTGGTGCTGGAGATGGGCGCCGAGCCGGTGCGTGTCCCTGCGGAGGCTCGGCCGTTGTACCACGCGGCGCTGGCACACGGGGCCAACCATCTGGCGACCCTGGTACGAGACGCGGTGGACGCGCTCGAGCATGCCGGCGTAGTGCCCGCCGAACGGCTGCTGGGGCCCCTGCTGGAGGCGGCGCTGGATAACACGCTGCGCCACGGCGATCGCGCGCTGACCGGACCGGTGGCCCGCGGCGACCTCGACACGGTACGGCTGCACCTGCGGGTACTCGCGGAATCTGCTCCGGAGTTGGTCGATCCCTACCTCTCGCAGGCGGCCAGGACCGCCGACCGGGCCGAGG
>JALZCN010000708.1 GCA_030863045.1 Actinomycetota bacterium
TTGTAACGGCGCCGGTCGCTCAGGGCGCGGGAGCGTTTACCGCACTCGCCGCTCCGCGGCGGCGGCCGCGGCACCGGCGATGCCGGCGTCGTTGCGCAATGCGGCCGCTACTACCGGGGTCCGGCACGCCAGCAGGGGCAACCACTTGTCCGCCTTCTTGCTGACCCCACCGCCCGCAATGATCAGATCCGGCCAGATCAAATTCTCCAGAACTTGCAGGTAGCGAGAAACTCGGCCGGCCCAATCGGGCCAAGAAAGCCCTTCAGCGTCCCTGGCCGAGGCCGCGGCGCGGATTTCGGCATCAACACCGTCGAGCGGTACGTGACCCAGTTCGGTGTTGGGTACCAGTTCCCCGTCGACGAACAGCGCGCTGCCGATCCCGGTTCCGAACGTCAGCAGCAAGACCTCGCCATCGTGGTCACGACCCGCACCGAAACGCATCTCGGCGAGTCCGGCAGCGTCGGCGTCGTTGAGCACCGTGACCGGCACCCGGCAGTACTCGGAGAACAGACTATTCGCGTTGATGCCCTTCCACGCCGGATCCAGATGCGCCGCAGTGAGCGCGATGCCGTGTTTGAGGACACATGGCAGGGTGATTCCCATCGGACCGTGCCAGCCGAACTCGCCGGTGATGGCGGCAACCAGTTCGGCCACCGCAACCGGGGTGGCGGGCTGTGGGGTGCGGACGCGGACTCGCTCATCGTCTAGTGAGCCGGTGCGCAGATCGACCGTGCAGGCCTTGATGCCGGACCCGCCGACGTCCACCCCGAATCCGGGTGTCCTGGCCATCCGTGTCCTCTCCTGACCGCGCGCTGCACGGCCGCCGATCAATTCGACCCTAGTCCCGAGCCGTCGGCCATGGTGTGGCCAGACGGCCCAGGTGTGGTCGAATAACCCAGGTGTGATCGGATGACCCAGTGTCGAGCGGGCGGGGCGACGACGTCGAGCAGTTGCGGGCCACGGCGGTGGCGGTGGCCCAGCAGGTCGGTGATCTTGTCATTCAGATGCGGGCCACGGTGCACGCAGCGGATATGGAACAGCTGGAAACCAAGACCAGCGCCACCGACGTGGTGACGGCTGCTGACACCGCAGCCGAGCGGCTGGCGAGGCGGTTGCTCGCGCAGTGGCGACCTGGCGAGCCGGTGGTGGGTGAAGAGGAGGGCGGCGCCGGCCCTTCGGCAGGAGGTCTGTGCTGGGTGGTCGACCCCATCGACGGCACGGTGAACTATCTCTACGGGTTGCCCTGGTACGCGGTCTCGGTGGCGGTCCAGCGGGACGGGCAGTCCCTGGCTGCCGCGGTGGGACAGCCGGCCGCCGGTCGGCTGTGGAGTGCGGCGATAGGTCGTGGGGCGTATTGCAACGGGGTTGCGGTGCGGGTCAGCGGGGCTTCCCGGCTGGAGATGTCGCTGATCGGTACCGGGTTCTCCTACCGGCCCGAGCGCCGAGCTCGGCAGGCGGCCATGGTGGCCCGCATGCTGCCGAGAATCCGGGATCTTCGCCGCGCTGGGTCGGCTGCCCTGGATCTGTGCTCAGTGGCGTCTGGCTGGTTGGACGGTTTCGCCGAGCACGGACTGCACCGCTGGGACTGGGCGGCAGGTGCGCTGATCGCGTCCGAGGCGGGTGCCGTGGTCCGGCTGCCCCCGCCGGCGTCAGACCTTGTGCTGGCAGCGACACCGGGAATCATCGACGCGCTGGCCGACCTGGTGGTGCAGTGCGGCGCCGATACCGTCTGATCCCCGTCAGCACGTCACCTGGCGGGCACGATGGAGAAGGTCGGGATGCACGACAGGTACGGCCGGTCGGGGCTCTCCCGCGGTCGCAAGGCCGCCCGGGGTCGAGCCAGCCGGTACTGACGGACCGAATCCGGCCAGGCCGAGCAGTGCGGTGCGCGCCGCGTCGTTGGGCCGAACTGCAGTGAATTGGGTACCCAGCGCCAGGTCGACCACCGAGTCTGGGCGGATGTCGCGGACGAGTTCGGCACACGGCAGCGCCAAGCTCAATGTCCGGGCCGCAGCCTGCCCGGCCGCGCCGAAGCGGATCTGCCCGTAGCAGCGTAGATCGAAGGCGGGGTATAGCGGATCGTTCGCCGGCCTGGTGGTGGAGGCAAAGCCCAGTTGGGCCAGCTCGGCGTCGACGACGGTTGCCTCACCGAGCACTCCGTTGGCGTTGAGTACCTGCACCTGCACGAACTGTGGCGGCGCGGGCGCTACCATGTCCAGACCATCGGCGGGAAGCCGTTGGGCGGACGTGGTCTGAGCAGGGTCCGAGCAGCGATCCGTGGTCTGATGCAGCACGGGCAGCCAGATCAGTGCAGCCAGTGCACCGAGAGTCGCCGCCAGCAGGACTGCGGGCATCGGCCTGCGGGCGCGGTGATCCCTCGCCCGCACGCCTGACGAGCCCGCTGCGGCCACCGCTCCCGCCCCTCCCTGACCTCGCTATTCGGTCAGCCCGAGACCGAGCGTAGGAGCGGCGCTGGGGCAGCGCAGCCGCTGCGACGTATTCGACGTTGGATTCCCCCCGCTTGTCGCCCATTGCGGGCGCGTCACCGGTCGGACACGCCGAGGAAGATCCGCGCGCTGCACTGTTCGGCGAGCTATTCTCTCGCAGCTTCGGCGCCGCCGAACCACCATGGTGCGGCGCGCCACGGCCGTACCCGCAGCGTCGAGTGTGACCGACGTCTCGGGCACAAATCACCGTGCCTGTGCGTTTGTGCTGCGGCACGACCAGTACAACTCAGGGGTGGAAAAGATCATGGCGACCGACTACGACGCTCCCCGGCGAAGCGAGACCGACGAGCTTGCCGAGGACTCACTGGACGAGTTGAAGGCGCGACGAAACGAGGCGCAGTCGGGTGCGGTCGACGTCGACGAGTCGGAGTCCGCAGAGAACTTCGAGTTGCCCGGCGCCGACCTGTCGGGCGAGGAGCTGACCGTCAAGGTGCTACCCAAGCAGGCGGACGAGTTCACCTGCGCGAGTTGCTTCCTCGTCCATCACCGCAGCAGGCTGGCCGAACAGCGCAATGGGCGGATGGTCTGCCGGGACTGTGCTGCCTAAGTGCAGGTAGCGCCACTACCGGCTGGGGAAACGCGGTTCGGAGCTGTCGTGGGGCATTTCATCGGGGTTGCCCCGCAGCAGCGCGGCGAGTCCCTCGGCCCGACGGACGCTGAAGACCCAGTACGGTGTCGGGTCGGCTGGATCGGTGATTGTGATCCGCACCATGGGGCCGATCCAGGCGCGGTGCAGCACGAACGCGGCTGGGTCCAGATCAGGGCCCAGCGCGCGGCGCTTGCCAGCCGGGTGAATCACCTCGACTTGGCCCAGATGGTGCACTGGGACGTGCGCCGGGCCAACCCGCAGGTCCCCGCCGCTCAGCTGGATCCGGTGCCGACCCAGCCACACAAGTACCACGCAGGTCAGCGGCACCGTCACGACGTAAGGCAGCCAGGCGCGCATTCCGGGATAACCCATATGTACCTCGGCTGCCAGCAAGGTGGCCATGCCCAGACCCAACGGCCACCACCACAATGGCACCGTGAGACGCTCAACGAACACTGGTTCGGCGGCGTCGATGACGGGCGGATGCCCGTCTGGGGCGCGACGATCGGGCACCAGACCAAGAGTAGTCTCGCCGACGG
>JALZCN010000026.1 GCA_030863045.1 Actinomycetota bacterium
CGCCTTGACCGGTGACGGTCACCCGCAGCACGTCCGCCGCCGCCATGATGGCGCCCGGTCTGGTCTGCACCACTCCCCGTTCCAGAGTGGAGGTAACGTGCAGGGCCAACGCGCGCTCCGGCGTCCCGGTGATCTCCAGGAGGCCCTCGTCGAGCATGTGGCGCGCCCCGTGGAAACCCTCCTCCCCAGGCTGGAACATCAGCAACACCCGCCCGGCCAGCTCGTCGCGACGATCGGCGATCAGCTGTGCAGCCGAGGCCAACATCGCGACGTGCATGTCATGCCCGCAGGCGTGCATCGAGCCCGGCAGCTCCGAGCTGAACGGCACTCCGGACTGCTCGATGATCGGCAAAGCATCCATATCGGCCCGCAGCAGCACGGTCGGTCCCGGTTTCGAGCCCTCGACCACCCCGACCACCGAACTGGCGTCGCGGCCGGTGTGCAGCTGCACTGGGAGGTCGGCCAACGCCTGCAGCACAGCGGACTGGGTCTTGGGTAGATGGAGTCCAAGCTCTGGATGCCGGTGTACGGCGCGGCGCAGCCCGATCGTGCGCGGCTGCAGCGTTCTGGCGGCGCCTACCAGGTTCGCGCGGGCTGAGGAACAGCTGCTGGCGCGTCGCCGGTGACGCGGCGTGGACGTGCTCACAACCCGCTATTCTCGCACTTCATACCCCACGTTGGGGGTGCGGACATGTGACCGTACTCTTCCGTGCTGAGCCGGACGGCGCATACTTGTGTCATGGCGGTTACCGGCTTCGCCGTCGCGGTGGTTCGGGAGGACGGGCGTTGGAAGTGCACACCACTGGACGCCTCGGCCTTACGGGATCTCGACGCGGCCATCACTGAACTGCGCGGTCAACGCTCGACCGGCGCTGTCTTCGGCCTGCTCGACGTCGATGACGAGTTTTTCGTCGTCGTACGGCCGGTGCCCGGGGGAGTGTCGTTGCTGCTGTCCGATGCCATCGCCGCGCTGGACTACGACATCGCCGCCGACGTGCTGGACCTGCTGCGCGTCGAGGTTCCCGAAGAGGATGCCGTTGACGCCGACGAGGTCTGGCCGGAGGGCGACCTCGGGGTGCTGGCTGACCTGGGGCTGCCGGCCGAAGAGATGCAGGTGATCATTGATGAGGTCGACCTGTACCCGGACGAGCAGCTCGACATGATTGCCCAGCGGTGCGGGTTCCACCCGCAGCTGTCCGCGCTGCTGGAGAAGCAACCGGGATAACGGTGGCGGCGGTGACGGACGCCGACCCGGACCCGGACACAGCGCTGGTCCGGCGCGCTCTTGAGGTGGCGCGTGATGCTGTGGCCACCGGTGACGTCCCGATCGGGGCGGTGCTGGTGGACGCCGACGGTGTCGAGCTGGCCGCCGCCTGCAATGCCCGGGAGGAGTCGGGGGATCCCACTGCGCACGCCGAGCTGCTGGCCCTGCGTGCCGGCGCGGCCCGGCTGGGTACCGGTTGGCGGCTGACCGGGTGCACGCTGGCGGTCACCCTGGAGCCGTGCACCATGTGCGCCGGCGCCCTGGTGGCGGCACGGGTGGACCGCTTGGTATTCGGTGCCTGGGAGCCCAAGACCGGTGCGGTCGGTTCGCTGTGGGACGTCGTCCGGGACCGCCGGCTGTCACACCGCCCACAGGTCCGCGGGGGAGTCCTCGCTGACGAGTGCGCCGCCCTGCTTACCGCGTTCTTCGCCGACCACCGCACGACGATCGCGCCGATCCATCCGGTATCGTGACCGGCGGTAGCGTGTCCGAGCGGCCGAAGGAGCGCGCCTCGAAAGCGCGTGAGGGTTCACGCCCTCCGTGGGTTCAAATCCCACCGCTACCGCCATTTATCGGCCGAAACGCCGGGTGACCCGCGAGGCCCGCTCGACGTTCCTCGTCTCCCGTCTCACTTTCCGTCTGAGTCGGCGACGCTGAAGGTACGGGCGATGGTGCCGCGGTCGGTGTCGGAGGTTGATGAGGTGATGCGGTCAACCATGCTGCACGGAAACGTGACGTTTTCCGCGATCCAGCTCGCCAACTTGGGGCTGCGGCTGCGAGCGAAGGACATGACGGCGCGATGCGGGTTTTATCCTGCAATCCAGCCCCTCGGAATGCATCACCTGAGAACGATTCGATGCTATAGGACTGCGCATGCCTAAACAGTGAACAATGTCGGAAAGCCGTGTGTGAAGACCACATGCCCGTTTGACGGGGAAGCTGAAAATGGAGTCAATGACCACGGCACCAGCTTCCTACCCACTCCTTTTGTCTTATTCTAACCCCATGGAGTCCACCCGCTACGAGACGATCCTGGGCAGTCACCCGTATGCCGCCGCGTCTCGGGCCGCCCGCCGGACCCAGCGCGTCTACTCAGCGCGTGAGGCCGCCATCCGCGACGTGGCCGCTGGTGTCGCCGGACCCGCCCTGGTCGGGTACGTGCACTGGGTGATCCGCGAGGTTCGCTCACGGGGACTTCAGCGGCTGCGGTTCCTGTCGCGTGACGGGCAGGTGCTGTACGAGCTGGCGCGCCGCATTGCACCTGACCTCGACTTGGAGTATGTGCACGGCAGCCGGATGACGTGGAGCTTGGCCACTTCCAACGCCGATTGCCTATCGTCGGCCGAATGGCTATTCATCACCTTCATCAAGTCCAACGCCCTCGACGTCTGCGCCCGCCTCGGCCTTCCGTACGCAGACTTCCGCGACGCGCTGGTGGAGTCGGGCGCGTCGCTGGATCCTTCCGTACGGGCCGGCGACCCGATGCAGCTCGCCGCACTCAAACGCTTCGTTGACCGGCCCGACGTCGCTGAGGCCGTGCGGCCCCGCATCGCCCGTATGCGCTGGCTCGTCCGCGACTACGCCGCTCAACACCGGCTCGACACCGCCACCACCGGGCTTGTCGACTCTGGATGGACTGGCCGCATGATCAGCTCACTTATCAAGGTCTGCGAGGCCGAGGGTGGTCAGCGCCCACACGTGTTGTTTTGGGGCCACGAGCCTCGAACCACCGGCTGGACCGATCCTGCTCGTGTGACCGCCTTCGTCTACAACACCGTCCTGCACGAGGGTCTGCAATGGCGCGTGCCCGACGCCCCCTTCATCGTTGAGACGTTCTGCATGGCCGACCACGGCATCGTTGCCGGTTACGAGTCCGACGCCGACGGACGCGTTGGCGTCATCCTCCAATCCGAAAACAATACTGAGGCCAAGGATTGGGGCATCGACCTGTACCGCGCCACGTTGTACGCCTTCTGCGACAACCAACAGCCTAGCGACGGTGAGGTACGCCCTCTGATTCACAACGTCATGAAGGCCTTCTGGCTTCACCCCACAAAGGCAGAAGCACAGGCATGGGGCTCATACAACTACGACACCGACCCGGCTGGAACCGCAGCCGGCATGCTCGCCCGTCCCTTCACAACAGGTGACGCATTGACTGGCTTCGCCCGCCGTTACCTCGACCGCGGCGGTCGCGCATGGCTTCCTGGCTCCGCCGCCATGAGCAACCCCCTAGCCCGCCTCGCCCACAGGCTGTTCACCCCGGCCGCCGAGCGCATTGGAGCTCCTGGGGCGACCGACTGATCAGTCGCACGAGGGAACGCGGCTGGCCTAACCCACTAATTCGTGCGGCCGGCAGACTGGAGGCGACCGTCGCCATATCCGAACGACAGCGAACACGGCAATGTCGCGAACGGGTAGGAATGGACCTTCAAGCGCGTGAGCGTTCACGCCCTCCGTGGGTTTCAAATCCCACCGCCACCGCCATCCAGCAATAACACGCCGGTGATCTTGAAGGCGCGCCTGACGTTCTTTGGGCGTCGTCGCAGCCTGATCCGCACCAAGGCACGCCGTTGCGCCCGAGCGTGCGTTACCCTCTGATCATGTCGGTGCCAGCCGAGCAGAGCAATACGCTGCCGCCGATGACTTCGTCGCCGTGCGCAGCCGACACAGCGGCGAGATTGATCCATTAGTCCTGGTCGTGCCGGCGCTGCCCGAGTCGCTGAGGGATATCCGCGTTGCGATGCGCCGCTGGCTGTCGGAGATTGGAGCCGCGCCGCGTATGGTCGCGGACCTACTCGTCGCTGTCGGTGAAGCTTGCACCAATGCCGGCCACGCGTTCCGGTGGTGATTAGTGCTACCTAGTCGGTGTGCGGCAGCTTCGACGCCCCGTGCCGCCAGATTGTTGCGACTGTGCGAGCCAGCCCATTGAAAGTGAGCGACCCGATCCCGGCGGGCGCGCTTCAGCAAACGCTGATCGGCCGTGCGGCCGCGTGTTTGGGAGTTCGTTATGGCCGCTGAGTTGCAGCTACGCACCGGTATGGAATGACCCATGCGGCTCATCGCGCCACTTTCTGTCACCGTTCCGCATGACGAAACTGTCACCCAGCCGGGCCTACTCCCGATAAATGGTGTCGATTCTCATCAAGGCTGGCCCGTCATGGGCGCGGTGGAGGTCCAGGACGAATGCGTCTTCTGCTCTCATCACTAGCGTCGAGCACAGCCTCTTGAGACCACGCATAGGCCTCAGCCGGTACTGCCGGAGTTCGCGGCGGTGGAGGCGCCACGGAGGGAGGCTGGGATGGGTGGGTGCTTTGGTTATCGCTCTCGGTGGTTTGGGGTGTGGGCACCGCTGCGGTCCTTGGCCGGGCGGGGCTGTCGGCCGGTTTGTTCGGTGCGGCGGCGGGCGCTTTGGGGACGTCTTCGCTGCGAGGCCTGTTGCCGCTGCTGGTGCCCAGGTCGGGTGCCGGAATAGCAGCTGCGGGGGCTGCGGGCGCCGGGCTTTCGGCGGCGACCGGGGGGATGGTGGTGCCATCGGAAGTGATCAACGGCACGGACCCCCCGCCCCCGACAAGGACGAGGACGAGGCCGCCCGCTGCCGTGAACCGCATCAACCGATGCGGCCTAGCCGGGCGCCCTTGGGATTCGGCGTCCAGTGGAATGGTCGCCAGGGATGACCGGTGTGGGTTCTGTGTCTGAGGTGGTTCGGAAACGTTTGACCCGGCGAAAACGCCAGCCATATCCACGTGGGCGATGTTTATATCGTTAGCAAGGTCGATGTCGGCCGGAAGCTCGGATGGGGTGGTGGGCAGCGCGATCGCGGCCTGAGAACCAGCGTCGGCGGCTGCCAGACAATTGAATTCGGTTGGGACAGGCTGTAGGAGGGGCATTCTGGAGGACCTATCGTCCGACGGCGTCGCATTGGAATCCTCCGGTTCAACACGGGCAGGTCGCAACGCCTCGATGGTCTCGGTTACCTCCGGTCGGATCAGATCTTCGAACTCGTCTCCATCCAGCGACACCTCACACTGAGCCTCCGGTAGCAGCACCGGGACCGTCACCCCGGTGCTGGTCGAGAGCGCTCGCGTCGTATCGGCATTCTCAGTCTTGGGAAGTAGCTCGGCGAGCTGATCTTTTGACACTCGCGAGGAGCGGGCCATGTTTGATCGTATCGACGGTAACGGTTCAGTGCGTCCGACCTGCCCCCGGGCGACAGTGGAGCGTTCAACCTCCAGATGTCCAGAAAGTGACATTTGAGTCAACGCGGCAGCCTTGCGGCGCTGAGACAGACGCTGCCGACTAGTTGTCATGTCGTCACCCCTCATGAAAGCGTTTTCGCAGTCCAGGGCACTTCTGCCACCACTGGAGCGCGTCAGTGACCCGTGATCGCGTTATGGTCGCGGGTCCGTTACTCCCCGTTGCTTTCACATTACGTATCGACACCTTACACACCTCCACGGAGGCGCTCGCCATGGCTGGCCGAGGGCAGATCCCTGTGGTGGGGATCCGGGGTCGAGGAGGTCCGGTCAGCGTTCGGGGCAGCCGGCGAGGCGACGGCAGAGCGAATCGATGTCGTTCTCGTTGTGGTAGTCGGTGATCACCTTTTGGGCCCCCAGCCGCTCTGAGACCGCGCTCGCGTCGGAAGGCGGAAGGTGAGGAAATTCCTTCGTTAAGCAACATCGGGAGGCGGCACGAGTGTGGTGCTTCCGAGCCCCCGGGAAGATCCAGCGCATCGAGCCGGTCGAGGGGCGCCGGGTCACCCCTCGTCCGGCGCGCGGAGGGGTTATGGCAACTCCGCCGAGCCGTCCGGGCGGAGGCTGGCGGCGGTACTGCGGACCAGACCGATGATCGCTAGCCCCAGGACCAGATTGACCGCCGCGGTGGCCACCCGAACCGCCGGGTCCTGGGACAGCGCCAACGGGAGCAGTACCGCGATGGCCGTGCCGACCCCACCGAGCCAACCGAAAAACCACCTCGGCCGTGGAGTGGCCAACAACAGAAAGCGCATCGCGGCGGTGGCCAGCAGCGCCACCAGCGCCGCACCCCCGGCGTAGCCGAACATGCTCGCGTACACCACCGCGTCGTCCCCCCGGACACCGAGGAGGGGATAGTTCAGCATGCCGTGGACGAGGAGAAACGCGGCAATCGTCAGGCCGAACACGATTACCGCCGTGACTGCACCGCTCGTCCACAACTTGCGTCCGTCGACGACACCGCCGGACCGCTCGCTGCCGGATCGCGCGTAACCGAATCGCGCATAAAAGGGCTCTCGGAAGGTGAACATGGCCCCGTATGATGCCCGCAAACCCTTGCTGGGATGCACCGGCTCGCCGGAGACATTGACATCTGGCCGACCTGGACGCCCGGGAGGCCCCGGTACGCGAAGCCAGGTGTCTGCTGCCGCGGTCGACTCGCGTTCCAGCGCCAGTACAGGCATTCTCGCGAACCGCGGGGGTTGTCGACGGCGGTCGGAACTTGGCGGTAGCGCTGGTGTGGCGGCACGCTCAGCTTCCCCGGTTTGAGCCCAGCACCTCAATGATCGGGTGGGGCGGGGGAACGTCCTTGGCGCTCTCGGCCAGCCAGGCTTGGTGTGCATTCGCCGTGCCTGCGCCTGCTGATTGGGCGGCACCGGGTCTTCCTCGTCGCGCAGCGGCACGGCGGACAGCACCTCCGACAGGCTCCTGTAATCGACGGGAGGGATCGCCTGGCGCACTACCGTCCGCGGATATTCCGGTTAGGGGTCTGGCCCGCGACGCCGTGGCGCAGCGGCTGGTTGTTCGCCGGGGAGGTAGCAGGATTGCCGGGTGACCCGCTGGCGGGTGGTGGGGGGTGCTCAGGCTGCTCGGCGCCGGGATCACCTGGGGAGGGTGTCGCGTTACCGGACTGAAGGGCCTGTATGCGCTGGTCAAGCAGGTGCACTACGGGCAGTCGGTTGCCGTGCTCCTGCTCATAGTCCAGTAGTCGCTGGAGGTCGTCCACAGGCAGTGAGCGGATGCGGTGGGCCAGGCTGCCCTCGGGTAGATGGTCGTAGTCGGGGATCGCGAGCTCGGTGCGGTTGGTCACGGCGTCGGTGTACCTCGGTCGGCATCGGGCCAAACTGCGCGTCACGGCGCGGGTGAAGTGCGGAACTCCGGTCAGCGGGCCGCTCCGTCGTCCCCGCCTCCAGCCGGATGGCGCCTGGTCGAGGTGACCCTCTTTGACAAGTGTGGTGAGCCCGGGGGGGGGG
>JALZCN010000045.1 GCA_030863045.1 Actinomycetota bacterium
GACCTAGCCGGACCTTCACGATTCCGGCGAACTCCTCACCACTGGCGGAGGTGATCGTTGCCCCTGGGAAGCACGGGGCGACGCGCTCGGGATCCAGCAGGGCCTGCCAGACGACGTCAATGGGCGCCGCGACGGTGAACTGGTGCTCCAACTTCATGCCGATCAGCTTTCCATCTGGCCCCAGCATTCTGGATGCAGACTGCGGTAAGAAGGCGCCAAAATACCGCAGTCTGCGTCCAGAATGCGGTCAGGCGCCTACTCCGGCGGCCGCAGCGACCGCCCGTCCGGTGAGCACCCGGGCCAGGTGCTCGCGGTAGTCGGCGTCGGCACTGCCGTCCGACATCGGGCTGGTGCCCTCCGCGGCATGCTCAGCGGCCGCGCGGATCGTCTCCGCGGTGGCCGGCTGGCCAACCAGCGCTTGTTCGACGCCGGTCGCGCGGACCGGGGTGGCAGCCATGTTGGTCAGCGCCACCCGCGCTTCGGCAATCGATCCGGCCTCAGTTCGTACGGCCGCAGCGACCGCGACGATCGACCAGGCCTGGGCGACCCGCTGGAACTTCTCGTAGTGCGCCCCCCAGCCGGTCTTCTTGGGGATCCGCACCTCGACGAGCAACTCGTCGGGCTGCACCGCGGTGGTGAACAGATCGACGAAGAATTCCGGGGCCGGCACGGTGCGCCGCCCGCCCGACCCGACGATGATCATCTCGACGTCCAGCGCCACCACCGGCGCCAGCAGATCACCGGCCGGGTCGGCGTGCACCAGGGCGCCGCCGAGGGTGCCTCGATGGCGGATCTGCGGATCGCCCACCGTCTGCGTTGCCAGCGCCAGCAGTGCGGCGTGCTCGCGAACCAGCGGATCGTTGATCACGTCGTGATGGGTGGTCATGGCCCCCACGACGATGGCGTCGCCGTCATCGCGCACGCCGCGCAATTCGCTGATCTTGTTCAAATCCACCAGCAGCGTCGGGGCCCCCAGGCGTAACCGGAGCACCGGCACCAGGCTCTGCCCGCCGGCCAGGAGCTTGGCGTCATCCCCGGCTTGAGACAACGCCTGGATTGCTTCGTCGACCGTGGTGGCGGCGAGGTAGTCGAACGCGGACGGAATCACTGCGTGCCTCCCTGCGCATCGATTGAGCCCAGCCCGCCCCCGGCCGCCGACTCGGTGGTGTGCTCTGAGATGGACTTGGCGGCTCCGCGAGCCGCCTGCACCGCTCGCCACACCCGCTGCGGCGTACATGGCATGTCGATGCCGGTGACCCCGAGGTGGCGCACCGCATCGAGCACGGCGTTGATCACGGCCGGCGTGGACGCGATGGTGCCGGCTTCCCCGACGCCCTTGACGCCCAGCGGGTTGGATGTCGCAGGGGTCTCGGTGCGGTCGGTGGTAAAGCTGGGCAGGTCGGCCGCGCTGGGTACCAGGTAGTCAGCCAGCGTGCCACTGACGAGCGTGCCGCCCTCGTCGTACACCGCCTCCTCGAACAGCGCCTGCGCGATGCCTTGTGCCAGCCCTCCGTGTATTTGCCCCTCGACGATCAGCGGGTTGACCACCTTGCCCACATCATCGACGCAGACATAGCGGCGAATCGTCACCCAACCCGTTTCGGTGTCCACTTCGGTCGCGCACAGGTGGGTGCCGTGTGGGAAGGAGAAGTTTTCCGGGTCGAAGGTGTAGTCGGAGTCCAGCGACGGCTCCATTCCTTCGGGAAGGTTGTGTGACGTGAATGTCGCCAGGGCTACTTCCTGGATCGTGACGCCCCGGTTGGTTCCCTTGATGGTGAACTTGCCCTGGACGAAGTCGAGGTCAACCTCGGAGCATTCGAGATGATGAGCGGCGACCTTGCGGGCCTTCTCAATCACCTTGTCTGCCGCCTTGACTACCGCGATGCCACCGACCGCCAAGGAGCGGGAGCCATAAGTGTCCAGACCCTTTGACGAGCTCTGAGTGTCGCCGTGCAGCACCTCAACGTCCTCGAACGGCACGCCAAGCTTGTCGGCAATGATTTGACTCCACGCCGTCTCATGCCCCTGACCGTGCGGGGAGACGCCGGTGACCACCTCGACCTTGCCGGTGGCCAACATCCGGATGCTGGCATGTTCCCAGCCACCGGCGCCGTAGGACAGTGCACCCAGCACGCGAGATGGCGCCAGGCCGCACATCTCGGTGTAGGTCGAGATGCCGATGCCCAACTGCACTGGGTCGTTCGCCTCCCGGCGGCGCCGCTGCTCGGCGCGCAGGCCGTCGTAGTCGAACAGCTCCTTGGCCTTCGCCGTGGCCGCTTCGTAGTTGCCCGAGTCGTAGGTCAGCCCAGCGACCGTGGTAAACGGGAACTCCTCATGCTTGATCCAATTTCGCTCGCGCAGCTCTAGCGGGTCCATGCCTAGCTCGGCGGCGAGCTCGTCCATGATCCGCTCGACGGCGAACGTGGCCTCCGGCCGTCCGGCGCCGCGGTAGGCATCCGTTGGGGTCTTGGTGGTGAAGACGTTGGTGCAGGCAAAGCGATAGGCCGGGAACTTGTAGATGGAGTTGAACATAAAGGCTCCGAGAATGGGAATTCCCGGGGTCACTAGCCGCAGGTAGGCACCCATATTAGCGAGTAATTCAACCTTCAGGCCAGTCACTGTGCCGTCGCGACGGGC
The DNA here is from genome assembly GCA_030863045.1 of Actinomycetota bacterium. Taxonomy (GTDB): domain Bacteria; phylum Actinomycetota; class Actinomycetes; order Mycobacteriales; family Pseudonocardiaceae. The sequence goes on from JALZCN010000045.1 coordinate 2,638, forward strand.
AGCGATCGTAATGTCCTGGATCTGGTCACGGCCGTGGTGTGCCGCCAGCATTGACTCGGATCGGGTTTCGGTCCACTTGACCGGCTTGCCCATCCGGCGGGCGACTAACAAGGCGAGGGTTTCCTCCGGCGTCACCTGAAGCTTGCCGCCGAATCCACCCCCGACGTCTGGCGCAATGACTCGCACCTTGTGCTCAGGCATGCCAAGGGTCAGGGATGCCATCGTCTTGAGGATGTGCGGCACCTGGGTTGCTGACCACATGGTGAGCTGCTCACCGGTCGGGTCGACGACAACCGAGCGCGGCTCCATGAAGGCCGGAATCAGGCGCTGCTGGCGGAACCGTCGCTTGACCACGACCTCCGCGTCACGGATAGCCTGCTCGACGTCACTTCCACTGCCAGCCTCGGCTGAGTCGAAGACCCACAGCCCATTGCGGTTAGTGCCGAGGTCCGGGTGCACGAGCGTGGCGCCGTCGGCCAGTGCAGCCTCCATGTCAAGCACCGCCTCCAGCTCATCGTAATCGACCTCGACAGCGCTGGCCGCGTCCTCGGCCGATGCTGCATCGCGGGCCACCACGACTGCGACGCCCTCGCCGGCGAAGTGCACCGTGTCGACGGCAAGCGGCGGGGCTTTCGGTGACTTCATGTCGGGGGTGATCTGCCAGGCACAAGGCAGGCTGATGCTGTCGGCGCCGAGGTCGGCAGCGGTGAACACGCCGAGTACGCCCGGTAGTGCCTTCGCCGCGTCGGTGTTGATCCTGGTGATCTTGGCGTGAGCCAGCGGGCTGCGCACAACCGCCATGTGCAGCATGCCGGGTAACGTGATGTTATCCGTCCAGCGGGTCCGTCCGGTGATCAGCCGGGCGTCCTCCTTGCGCCAGCGGGCCCGACCGAGTTCGCCGGTGATGGGAGTGATGGGTTCCGTGGTGGCGGTCATCAGTGTCCTCCTCCCGCGACCGGGCTAGGTTGCTGCTGCTGAGCGTGCACCGCTGGCTTCATCTTCTCTGCGGCATCCAGCACGGCGCGGACGATGTTCTGGTAGCCGGTGCAGCGGCACAGGTTTCCTTCAAGTCCCTCGCGGACGGCCTGCGCGTCAGGATCGGGATTGTCGCCCAGCAGGTCGATCGCCTGCATGATCATCCCGGGTGTGCAGTACCCACACTGCACGGCGTGGTTCTCGTGGAAGGCCTGCTGCATTGGATGCAGCTGGCCGTCGCGGGCCAGACCTTCGATGGTGGTGATCTCGCTCCCATCGACCTGAACGGCGAGAACTGAGCAGGACTTCACGCTGCGGCCATCCAGGTGCACGGTGCAGGTGCCGCAGTTGCTGGTGTCGCAGCCGACGACGGTTCCCGTCTTTCCCAACCTGTCCCGCAGGTAGTGCGCCAGCAGTGTTCGTGGTTCAACGTCGTCGACGTAGGAGACACCGTCGACCATGACAGTAATGCGTGTCACGGGCTTTCCTCCTCGTCCCGGTCGGTGTCGCCGACCGCATGTGGTGGGTGACTCTCGACGACCAGGGATCACCGAGGGAACCGTCACGACTGTGTGGCGGCTACCACCTATCCCACCGCGCATCCGACCGCACCGCAACGGCAGCAGGCACGAATACGGCTGGTCAGCCCGACATCACGCGATCGTGAACGTAAGCGCAGCTGCGAGTTTCAGGCGTTGCAAATTGCTGCTAACTGCTCCCACCGGCAATCCGTCGGAAGTGGCCACCGCTTCCTCGTGAATCGAGGATCATCCGCACGACTCCGGCTTCCACCCCCGGCCAGCACGGCCGGGCCAGTTCAAGATCGACGCCTCACGCTAACCTCATGTTGGACTAGCAAGTGGCGAGGGAGTGGAATCCGTCCATATCGGACGGCTACGGCGCATCCCTGCCGACGCTTTACCGCGATACCTCGAAACGGCTCCGCACCACCCTGCCCCGACCCAACAATTCGGCCGCCCGAGGGGACGACTAGCAATGATGAGGAAGGCGGACGTGCTCCGAACGGCGCTTTCGAGCATCTATGAGGACAAGAACGGCCGCTGGTACGGGCGAGTGACGATGGGCGTTCGCGACGAAGGGAAGCCGGACCGTCGCCACGTAGAGTGCAAGACCCGAGCGGAGCTTACCCGCGGGGTCCGGGTGTTGGAGAAGCAACGCGATAGCGGCCGTGTGCGTAAGGTCG
>JALZCN010000046.1 GCA_030863045.1 Actinomycetota bacterium
GTCCTGGGGTGCTCCAGCACCAATGCCTCCCTGACTGGGCTCCTGGGTCAGGAACGGATTCCGTACCTGTAGCGTGCCGAATCGTCGGCCGTTCTGCAGATCCTCCGTGACCCACTCATCGAGGCCCGCGCGAGGGCGGCTTCGACGATCAGGGCATCCCAGAAGCCGATCGAATGCCCCTCGGACAGCCGGCTAGCGGAGATGATGTGGTAGACCACCGCGCACGGCGCGCTTGATTCGAGCCAGCATCGCCGCGGCACCCCGGAGCCGCAGCGGGCTCACCGCGTCGGTCAGCCTGAGCTGAACGTAGAAGTCGTCCGGTGTACCCAGGACGGTCGTCACCGGCTCACCGTCCAGCCCGGTGTGCAGAATCGCGGCGAGCCCCCGGGTGGTGGGCGCTTCCCGCGGTGCGTCGAAGTACAGGCGCACTCGCTGGGCCTCCGTTATCTCGACGGCAAGGAACAGCGGGGACTGGCATTCCGGTACCGCCAGCATCGAGTCGTGCGTCATATGCGGCGGCAGCCCAGGCAACTCGGCAGCCAACTCGACCAGCAGCTGCAACCGGTCAGAGGGGCCAACTGCTTCGAACTCCTCCGCCAGCTCCGCCAGCCGCGGTGCCAGGGTGGCTGGGGTGGTCATCGGTGGCTCCTCTCCTCGTCGGATGGCCCGCTTCTGACCGTGCCACAGGGTCACGACCAAAGCGACACCACAGGGACCCCGACCTCGGCGAGCAGGCGCCGGGTCAGCGGCAGGCTGATGCCGATCACACTGGACGGATCACCATCGATACCGTCGATGAACCAGCCGCCCCTGCCCTCCAAGGTGAAACCGCCGGCTACCTGCAGTGGTTCCCCAGTGCCGACGTAGGCCGCGATCTCCTCCGCGGACGGGGTGCTGAAGCGGATCAGGGTGGCCTCCGCGCCGCTGGCGGTCGCCCTGACGGAGCCGCCCTCGAGGCGCACGACGGCGTGCCCGGTGAGCAGCTCACCGGTGCTGCCGGCCATCGCCCGCCAGCGCCGCAGCGCGATGTCGGCACCGCCGGGTTTGCCGACCAGCTTCCCACCGATGTGGAGCATCGAGTCGCATCCAACGATCACGGCATCGGGATGCTCGGCGGCGACGTCCGCGGCGACGGCGTCGGCCTTGGCCGACGCCAGCGCGGTGACCAGCTCTGCCGGTGATGCGTCCGGCAGCGTGCCGGCCAGCGCGTCCTCGTCCACTCCAGACACTCGCACCAGCGGATCGATACCGGCGCCACGGAGCAGGCCGAGCCTGGCACGGGAGGCCGACGCGAGGACCAAACGCACGGCCAGCAGCGTAGCCGCGGATGTAGACCAAGCACCGCGATCCCTAGACCGCTCACAGCACCCCGGGAAACCCCGCTCGTCCTTAACGAATCATGACGGTGGTCGCACCCAGTTTAAGAAGTCGAGGCCTCAAGTCAGACACTTTCTGTCCTCGCTTCTAGGCGTGAGTTTCTCATCTGCAGATCACCCTTGCGGCGCGACGGCAAGCAATGAGACGCGCCAGGCTCCGGGGCCCGTATACAGGGAAATGCGCAGCCGGTGTGCCGGGTCCGTCCATGCGCTGCACGGCGCCGGAGGTTCGGCAGCGGCTGCATCCGCCAGTGCGGCGATCACCGCAATCAGTGCGGCGAGCTCCTCATCCAACGGTTCCCCGTGCACGATCCGCACCTCCGGTGCTGAGGGCCAACCATCGTTGGGGTCCATCTGTTGGTCGTCAGGTCGCCGAAGCCGCCAAATGGTTCCACTTGGCAGTCTGCACCGCGCGCTCACAACGGAATGTTCCCGTGCTTCTTGGGCGGCAGGGTCTGGCGTTTGTCCTTGAGCATCCGCAGGGAGCGGGCCACGTAGGACCGGGTGTAGCAAGGCGGAATCACTGAGTCGATATAGCCTCTGTCGGCCGCGACATAGGGATTGAGCAGGGCGTCCTCGTACTCCTGTTGCCGCCGCGCCCGCAGCGGCTCAACCTGATCAGCCGTGGCGGCTGCCAATTCCTTGCGGTATACGATGTTCGCCGCACCGGATGCGCCCATCACCGCGATCTGCGCCGACGGCCAGGCTAGGTTGATGTCCGCACCGAGGTGCTTGGAGCCCATGACGTCATAGGCGCCGCCATAAGCCTTGCGGGTGATCACCGTGACCTTGGGCACGGTGGCCTCGGCGTATGCGTAGATCAGCTTGGCGCCGCGCCGGATGATGCCGTTCCACTCCTGACCGGTTCCCGGCAGGAAGCCGGGCACGTCGACGAAGGTGAGCAGGCCGACGTTGAACGCGTCGCAGGTCCGCACGAATCGGGCGGCCTTCTCGGCCGCGTCGATGTCCAGGCAGCCCGCCAGCCGGGTGGGCTGGTTGGCCACGATGCCGACGCTACGGCCCTCGACCCGACCGAAGCCGACCACGATATTCGGCGCGAACAGCTCGTGCACCTCCAGGAACTCTCCGTCGTCGACGACGCGGGTGATCACTTCGTGGATGTCGTAGGGCGCCTTCGCCGAGTTCGGGATCAGGGTGTCCAGTTCCCGGTCCGAGCCGGTGAGGGTGTCGGCCACCGGCCCGCGCGACAGATCAGGCGCGTCGAACACCGGTGGCTCGGAGAGATTGTTCGACGGCAGGAACGACAGCAGTTCCTTGACGTAGGACAGTGCGTCGTCCTCGTCCGTGCCGAGGTAATGCGCGTTGCCCGACTTGGTGTTGTGCGTCCGCCCGCCGCCGAGTTCCTCGAAGCCGACCTCCTCACCGGTCACCGTCTTGATCACGTCCGGGCCGGTGATGAACATGGTCGACGTCTGGTCAACCATCACCGTGAAGTCGGTCAGCGCGGGAGAGTAGACGTGCCCGCCCGCGCATGAACCCATGATCAGCGAAATCTGCGGGATCACCCCAGACGCGTGCGTGTTCCGCCGGAAGATCTCGCCGTACAGCGCCAGCGAGACGACGCCTTCCTGGATCCGGGCGCCGCCGCCCTCGTTGATCCCGACGATGGGGCACCCGGTCCGCATC
>JALZCN010000179.1 GCA_030863045.1 Actinomycetota bacterium
CACATGGTGTTGCTAACAGAACTCCCCGTAGTGTCGATACGGAGGCCAGGCGCGCTGGCAGGTCTGTCCGAGTGCCGCTCTAGAGGATCTCCGGGATCGGAAGACGAGGGGATAGGGGCACGCCAGGATGAGCTACTGGCTCGGCATCGACGTGGGCACCACCTTCACCGCAGCCGCCGTCTGCCGGGAGGAGGCCGGGCGGCGTGCGCTGCCTGAGGTGGTTCCGCTCGGCACCCGCTCGACTGCCGTGAGTTCGGTGATCTACCTGGCGGAGGATGGCCAAGTGGTCGTCGGGGAGGCCGCCGAGCGCCGCGCCGTCACCGACTCCGAGCGGGTGGTACGCGAGTTCAAGCGACGCATCGGTGACGAGGTCCCGATGATGATCGGTGGTGTGCCACACTCCGCACCCGAGATCGCTGCGATGGTGGCCCGCTGGGTGGTCGATCGAGTCGCCGAGCGCGAGGGCGGACCCGCCGCTGGCGTCGTGATCACGCATCCGGCCGGCTGGGGTGTGTACAAGATCCAGATCATGGCGGACGCACTGCGCGCGACCGGCCTCCCGGATATCACGTTCCGCACCGAGCCGGAGGCTGCGGCAGCCAGCTATGCACTCCAGGAACGGATCGACACTGGGAGCACCATCGCGGTCTACGACCTCGGTGGTGGAACCTTCGACGCGGCCGTGGTACGGAAGACGGGAGCCACGACATTCTCCGTACTCGGCATCCCACAGGGAATTGACCAACTCGGCGGCGCCGACTTCGACGACGCCATCTTCGATTACGTCGTCGGCGCAGTACCCGGCCTGAGCGAACTCGACCCGGAGGATCCCGCCACCCTTACCGCCACCGCTGCACTGCGGCGCGAGTGCACCGAGGCCAAGGAAGCACTGTCGGTCGATACCGAGGTGACGATCCCGGTGTTGACGCCTCAAGTCCGGTCGCAGGTGCGGCTGGTCCGGGCCGAATTCGAAGACATGATCCGCCCACAGGTCGCGGAAACCGTCGAGGCGCTGCGCCGGGCGCTGCGATCTGCCGACATTGCTCCGCAGGACCTCGACGCGGTGCTGCTGGTCGGCGGTTCCTCGCGGATGCCGCTCGTCGCCCAGCTTGTCTCGGCGGAGCTTGGTCGCCCGGTCGCCGTTGATGCTGATCCTAAGGCAGCCATCGCGCTCGGCGCCGCACTCTCCGCGCTTCCGGCGGGCACCGCCGAGGCCTTCGGTTCTGACAGCGCCGGCGCGGTCACTGCGTCAGATGCGCCAACCCAGGTCGTCGGCGAGCCACAGCTGGAGGTACCTCAGCGACCAGCCATCCCGGTGGGCGTAGAGCCGGCCGAGATGGGGGGGCGCCGGGACAGATCACGGCGGGTGAAGCAGGTCGCCCTGGCGGGCGTGCTGGGGCTGGTCACCACCGCAGGCGCAGTGTCGCTTCCGTTCCTGACCGCCCGCAGCTCTACTCCTCCGACCGACGCCCGAACTCCGGCTCCCGCAACGACTCCGCCTGCGCTTCCACCAGCGCCAGCAGCCCCCGACCCGGCGACGAATGGCCGGCCAAGCGGCGACGAAGACTCGCGCAGCACGGGCTCTGGCGGAGCCGTCCGTATGACGCCTACCGCAGCACCGAGCAAACCGGCCGGCGGGTCTACCAAGCCAGCGCCCGCCGGGGAGCCGGCCGCTCCGGACACGTGGTCCACCAGCCACAGCTGGACTACCAGCTGGTCCAACCCTCCTCCGCCACGCGGCGGTAGCGACGGTGACCCCAACACCTTGCCCGGTGGTGATACCGGCACCGCACCTGGTGGTGATACCGGCACCGCACCCGGTGGTGATACCGGCACCCCAGCCGTTAGTAACGCGCCCGGCACATCAACCAACAGCAGCACCGGCACCCCAACCGGCAACGACGGCTCTGGGAACTCATCCGATAGCGGCACAGGCACCAACGCCGAAACCGGCAGCGATGATGGCACTGGCTCCCCGACGAGCGGCAGCGACGCCAGCACATCCCAAGGAAGCGACGGCACGGACCCCCAGGCCGGCAACGGCGGTACCGGCCACTCGGCTCCACAATCCTGAGCGAGTGAGGTCAACCGCGCCGACGACGTCGTATCCCGACGAGGGGACTTGAGCCCATCCGGCGACAGAATGCAGGGCCCGCCTACGACACCGTCACTGGCTCGTAGAGGGTCGTGCGTTGAGCCAGCGGCCGTCCGAGAGGCTCGACGATCGCCTGGAAGCCGGCCTTATCCAGGCCCTGGCCGTGATTGGCGCCGGCCGCCCGGCTGATGTTCTCGTCCATCAGCGTGCCACCGAGGTCATCGACCCCGGCCTGCAGCAGCTGCCGGGCACCGGAGGCGCCAAGTTTGACCCAGGACGCTTGGACGTGGTCGATCAGCCCGTGCAATACGATCCGCGCAGCCGCGTGCACCAACAGCACCTCCCGCCAGGTGGGTCCCCTTCGGGCCGCCCGCTTGAGGTACATCGGGGTCGCCATGTGCACGAAGGGCAGCCCCACAAACTCGGTGAACCCGCCGGTCTGCGCCTGTAAATCACGGGCCCTCAGCAGGTGCCGGGCCCAGTGCACGGATTGCTCGATGGCCCCGAACATCATCGTGACGTTGGAGCGCAGCCCCACCGAGTGCGCTACCCGGTGCGCTTCCAGCCACTCCTCTGTAGTGATCTTGTCGGGGCACAGGACCGCGCGCACCTCGTCGTCGAGGATTTCCGCAGCGGTACCGGGTAGTGACCGCAGTCCCGCTTCACGCAGCCGGGTCAGGTAGTCAGAGAGCGGCTCACCGAGCCGGCGGGCCCCTTCGGTGACCTCCAGCGCGGTGAAGCCGTGGATGTGGAGACCGGGCGCGGCCTCGGAGATAGCCCGGCACAACGTGATGTAGTAGTCACCGTCGAAGCTGGGATGGATCCCGCCCTGCAGACACACCTCGGTGGCCTGCCAGCGCTGCGCCGCCAGCGCCCGAGCCACGATCTCGGGCACCTCAAGCAGGTACGGCGCGCCGCGCAGGTTAAGCGACAGCTTGCCCTTGGAGAATCCGCAGAACCGGCACTTGAAGGTGCAGACATTGGTGTAGTTGATGTTGCGGTTGATCACGTAGGTGACGGTGTCGCCGACGGTTGCCGCGCGCAGTTCGTCGGCCAACCGCGCAACGGCCGGCACCTCGGGACCGCGGGCCCGCAGCAGAATCACCAACTCGTCGAGGCCGGGGCGCTGGCCGGTGCGAACCCCGTCGAGCACCTCACGGACCGCACCGGTCACCCGGGCCGGTGCTGGGAGCAACACCGGCGGTGCGATGTCGATACCGGAGTACCAGGCAGTGGAGCGGCGACCGGCTAGCGCCACCTCCGCGCCGTCTTCGACGTCGGTGGCCGGCCGCACCCGTTCTAGGAAAACCGCGCCCGGATCGTCCCGCCCGAGTCCCTCCGCATCGGATCGGTCCAGCACCCCGAAGCGCACCGCCTCGGCCAGCCACCGGGCTGGATCCAGGGCGTACTCCGGGTACACGGCCAGGCGCGGCGCCAGGGTGTGACCCGCAGCCTGAGTCGCATCACGCAGCTCGTCTAGCGCGGGCCAGGGCCGCTCGGGATTGACGTGATCGAGCGTAACGGGGGAGACCCCGCCCCAGTCGTCGATGCCGGCGGCGAGCAAGCTGACGGGATCGTCGGCGAGGTTGGGTGGGGCCTGGACATGCACCTGCGGCGGCAGGAGGAGTCGAGCCAACGCGACGGCCCGTAGGTGCTCCTGCGGTGGGCACGGTGGTGCGTGGCGCATCGCGGTGCCCGCCTTGGGGAGAAAGTTCTGCACAATGACTTCCTGCACATGCCCGTAGCGCCGGTGCGCCGATGCGATAGCTTCGAGCGCCACCACGCGGTCAGCTTCGGTCTCGCCGATGCCAACCAGGATCCCGGTGGTGAACGGGATCGCGAGCTTGCCCGCCTCGTGCAGGGTGGCGAGCCGCCTTTCCGGGTGCTTGTCCGGGGCGCCGCGGTGCGCGGCCAGGTCCGGCCGCAACGATTCGATCATCATCCCCTGGCTGGCAGTCACCTCGCGCAGCGCGGCAAGCTCGTCTCGGTGCAACGCACCGGCGTTGGCGTGCGGGAGCAGCCCGGTTTGTTCGAGCACCGCGCGGCAAGCCGCCACCAGGTAGTCGACCGTGGTGCTGTACCCGCGCTCGGCCAGCCAGTTGCGGGCCGACGGGTAACGCCGCTCGGGCCGCTCGCCGAGGGTGAACAGCACCTCATGGCAGCCGACCTCAGCACCCCGGCAGGCGATCGCCAGCACTTCGTCGGGCTCCAGGTAGGCCGACGGCAGCGCACGGGGAGCGTGCGCGAACGTGCAATAGCCGCACCGATCCCGGCACAACATGGTCAGCGGCACGAACACCTTAGGGGAGTAGGTCACTCGGGTGCCGTGCGCCGCATCACGCACCCTGCGAGCGCGGGCCAGCAGCTCTGTAGTCTCCAGCCGAGTGAGCTCGCCCGTCATCGCACCTCCCCGCCCGATATGAAGACATGTCCGGGCTATCCCGACTCTATAGTCCGACATGCTCCGTATCGGGTCAGCGAGGCGCGGGTCAGCGGGGAAGGTGATCAGCGGGATGCGAGGCAGACGCGGTCGCGACCAGCGGCCTTGGCAGCCAGCAGGGCACCATCGGAAGCCTGCAGCAGCCGGTTGACCCCGTCTCCGTCGTCGGGTCTGACCGCCGCTCCGATCGACACCGATATGCCGCCCACCATGACCGGTCGACCGTGTGGACCATCGACCAACACGCGCAGCTGACTGATGCGCTCACGGATCCGATCCGCGATGTGCTCGACTTGGGCAATTCCCACCCCGGGCAGCAGGATCACGAACTCCTCGCCGCCGAATCGCCCGACCAGATCGTAAGGCCGGGTTTGGGAGCGAAGCTCGTCAGCAACGGCACGCAGCACCTGATCGCCGACCAGGTGGCCCATCCGGTCGTTGAACGACTTGAAATGGTCCAGGTCGAGCATCAGAACTCCGAGCGGCTCGGCGAGGCGGCGGGCCCGTTCGAGCTCTCGGTCCGCGGCCTCACGCCAGAAGCCCACAGTCAGCAGGCCGGTCTTGCTGTCCGTGCGGGCGGCCTGCTGGAAATGTGGTAACAGCAATGCGCGGTGCAAAGCGAACACGGTGGTCATGAGGACGGCAATCAGCCACGGCTCCCACGCCAGCATCACAGCGAGCGCGACTCCCAGCCCGAGCGAGGCCGCAACGATGAGCTGATCATTCAGCATGCCCAGGACCTCGCGGGCTGGCCGCAGGGGATCGGACAGCGTCGCGGCGCCGATCACGAGGGCGCAGTTGACGAGCCAGTAGACCACCCCGGCGCCGACCAGGACGGCGAGTCCCGGCGGGCCGCGGGGGATCAGCGGGTACCCGCTGGGCTGGGCCAGTTGCAGCACGGCAACGGCGGCGGTAGGCGCAAGCACCATCGTCGCAGCCGAGAACACCTTGCGGTACAACCTGCCGGAGCTACCCCGATACCATGCGTGCAGATAGATCAGCGCGGTCAACGCAAAGACCAGCGGTAGCGGAACCGACAGTGCCGCAGCGAAGATCCAGAGCGAGACGAGGTTCGTGAGCAGTCCGTTGCTGGTTGCCCGCTCACGAAGGCTTTCGATCTGGCGGACTACCTCCCGGTGGATGATCGCGGCCGCGGTCAGCAGCCCGAACCGGAACCAATCGCCGGAATGGACCGGCACCGCGACGATCATCCCGACGGCCAGCGCCAGGGCCGCGACGTCCACGCCGAGCACGTAGGCGATGACGACTCTCCGTTCGCCCCACAGCTTCCACCGGCGCGGGTGCAGAACCGACAGGCCGCGCCTGGGAGCGACGCACTCAAGCCCATGGCTCGCACTCACTAAGTGCCCCCGGCAGTGACGTTGAGCGATCTCCCCCAGCGTAATCGGTACGCGACTCTTTGTCATCCTCCAGCCAGAGGGCCACGCACAAGGCAACATTTTGTCACCCTCAGTAGCGGATGCCGCATCTGTCCATAAATGGTGGTAGAAACGTTTCACCGACTGTAGTCGGGCGAGCGGCGTGAGACGGTCACGCAGCGGCGTGCCGGATTTCGCCTGAGTCGATCACCGCTGGTATGAAGTGTCACCCAACGTGCACCATGCGCCGACGAAGGGTGATGGTGATGACCGCGACAGGACAAGTGCTACGGGTGCTTGCACTTCTGCTGTTGGTGTATGCGTTGCCCGCCACGGTGTTGTCCAGTTCCACCACGAGTGCACTCACTCCTTCCCTCGCGGCCGACCCACCGGATTCGTCGACGTTCCCGTCGACTCCGGGCGGCCTCCTGCCCAACCCGGTGCCAGACCCATTGCCGAGCCCGTCGCCCACCTCGCCGCCGGTGTCGCCGTTCACCGGCCTACCCACTGATCTGGATGCACCGGTACTCGCAGTCAAGATCGACAATGCCCGGTCGGCGCGCCCGCACAGCGGGCTTGAGCTGGCAGACCTCGTCTATGTCGAGCCGGTTGAGGGCGGGGCCAGCCGCCTGCTCGCGATCTACCACTCCCGGCTTCCTGCGGTGGTAGGACCGGTGCGCAGTACGCGGCTGACGGACCTGCAACTGCTGGCCAATTTCGGCCGGCCCGCGTTGGCATTCTCCGGCGCGGCCCGCGAAATCAGGGCACTGGTGGCGCAGGCGCCGGTGCTCGACGTGTCGGAGCTGAAACGACCGGGTGACTACCGCCGAGACCGGCGAAAGCGGATGCCGCACAACCTGTACGGCAACGCCGACCTGTTGCGCGCGGGGGGCACCCCCCCGAAGGATATCGGTTTCCGCTTCGGAGCCACTCCGCCAGGAGGACATCCCGTAGCGGGCGCCGAAGTCAACTACCGGGCGGCCGCCATCGGGGTGCAGTGGGTGCCCGCGGAGGCCAGGTGGGTGATCTCCATGGACGGCAAACCGCTCACCTCGGCCTCCGGCCCGCGGCCCGGTGCGGCAACCGTGGTGCTGCAGCGGGTGCCAGTGCATGACACCGCGATCCGCGATGCCTCCGGGGCGCCATCGCCGTTCGCCGCGACCGTGGGCTCCGGTGAGGTGGTCGTGCTTCGAGACGGCCTCGCGTTCCAGGGGTCCTGGTCGCGCCCGACTCCCGAGGCGATCACCACGTTCACTTTGCCGGATGGATCACCGCTACCCTTTGCAACCGGTCCGGTATGGGTGGTACTGGACCCGGGATAGGGTTCTGCTCGAGGAACATATGGTCACCTGCGTGGTCGACGCCGCGGCCGACCGGGCCGACGCCGGCGTCAAGGTCAAGGAAGCGCCCAACGCGGTCGCTGGAGTTGGTTCGCTCGTGACCCCTCCGCGCACGACACCGCACGCCAGGAGGTCATGACATGGGGGACACCACCACAATCCGCGATTACGTCGTCACCGGAATGGTCTGCCAGCACTGTGTTTCGGCGGTGAGCCAGCAGATTGGCGCCATCGAGGGCGTCACCAACGTGGAGGTGGACTTGACCACCGGCCGAGTCAGCGTCACCAGCAATCGCGCGTTGGACGATGCCATGGTCCGCGCCGCGATCGACGAGGCCGGCTATGAGATTGCGGGCTAAATGCGTCACTGGAATGTATCGGACTGAGCATATGCGAATTCCTGTGCCGGTGCTGGCGTTGCTTGCCGTCCTGGTTGCGCTGGTCGGCATGGGGATCACCCTCGGCGAGTCGGTCGTCAGTCGCATCGCGCCGACACCCCACCGTCAAGGCGGGCAGGACAGGGTTGGCGAAGGTGATCACAGCACGGGGCCCGGTGGACTCGCGGTCGCCAGCCAGGGTTACGTACTACGGCCAAGGGCCAGGCAGTTCCCTGTTGACGAGCTCATCAACTTCCGTTTCAACATCTTCACCAGCGACGGCCGGTCGGTCACCGACTTCACGCAGCGCGGTAACCGGCGGATGAACCTCATCATCGTGCGCCGAGACATCACCGGCTACCAGCACCTTTACCCCATCATGGAGCCCGACGGCACCTGGACCGTGCCGCTGCGGTTCGACGAGCCGGGCAGCTACCGTGCTTTTGCCGAGTTCTTGCCCGAGGCCGTCGCGACACCAGTGACTCTCGGTGTGGATCTCGAGGTACCGGGCCTTCTGGAGCCCGGACCCATCACGAAACTGTCGACCACCGCCGTGGTCGGGGGTTACACGGTGATCTGGACCGGAAATCTGATCGGAGGTTCAGTGTCGAGGATATGGATGCATGTCATGCGCGACGACGTGCCGATCACCGACCTCGACCCTCACCTCGGAAGTGGCGGGCATGCCATCGTGCTGCGCGAGGGCGACCTGGCTTACCTGCGCGTGCGTCCCGTCGCGGGCCCCCGTCAGGACACGTCGACCGCCTTCGACGTGGAGGTGCCGACCGCTGGCTACCACCGGATATTTCTGGAGTTCCAACATCGCGGTCAGGTGCGGACTGCGGCGTTCACCGCGCTGGCGAGGTGACCGTGGCGATCGTGCATGACCGCAGCTTTGGCACCGCGACCGGAACCAGTGACCTGAACCATCAGGTCGAGCTGTCCATCAGTGGTATGACCTGCGCGTCCTGCGCGGCACGCATCGAGAAGAGGC
>JALZCN010000064.1 GCA_030863045.1 Actinomycetota bacterium
CGGCGAACAATAGCGCCACCGCCTGTCCCGAGCCGGGAATCGCAGAATCAACCGTGCCCTGCACATCATGGCCGTCGTGCAACTCCGCAATCCCACCGAAGGCCGCATATTCTTCGACGCCAAGAAGCAGCCGGGAAGACCTCGATGGAGGCCATGCGCGCACTCAAACGACGACTATCTAATGTCGTCTACGCCCGCATGGTCGCCGACCAACGACGACGCGAAGAGACAGGCCCGGAAAGGGCACTCGGGACGACTCTGCAATCCAGCGTGACCGGCCAACCCCCGACACCGGCCCGTCGGACAAGCCACCTCCCAGGCCTGCCACCAGCCAAGCCGCGATCTCCCCGCCGCGTCTTGACATAAAGGGGAGCCATGACAGGACGTTGACGCTCGACCGAATACCGCGCATGCCGCGTAGCGCTTGCTCACCGATTTACTCCGGCATACACGCGCACCCGCAATGCCCGCTCGGCAGCAAATCGATGCCGTCTTGGAACGCGTGCGGTCGCTGATGATCGCGTCACGGACACAAGCCAGCTCCAGCGGTCGGTTCCGCCGTACATCTGTAGGCGGCGGCGCGCGCACGAGGTATCGGCGGGTCAGGATGCCAACAGACGGGCGGAGGCTACGGTCGCACCATGCAGAAGCTTTCCCTTGACGCCCTGGCCCGCGAGGAGCTGCAGTCGGCCCGCCAAGCCTCGAGCGGTCGCAGCGCGCGGACGGTGTTCGGTGGACATGAGCACGTGCTGCGCCGAACCGTGATTGCGCTGCTGGCCGGCCGCGCGCTGGGCGACCACGAAAGTCCGGGAGAAGCCGCGGTGCACGTGTTGCGCGGCAGAGTTCGTCTGCACAGCGGAAACGATGCCTGGGATGGCCGGCAGGGCGACCTACTGCTCGTCCCTGCGGCCGTCCACGGGCTTGAGGCCACCGAAGACGCGGTCGTGTTATTGACCGTGGCCAAGCACCGGTCAACTGTCGCTTGCGAGTGTCCGAGTCTATTGCCCGGATGTGAGGTTTCCGCGCGGGGGAGACATGGGTGTGTCGCGGCCGAGGGCCCCGGCGTCATTACACAGCCCTCACGGCCCAGTCCGTCGCCGTCAGTCCTCACCTTTCAGCGCTCTGATCAATTTCGCAGTGCCACTTCGGGCAGGACAGCAGGTCTAGCTCGGTCTCCGGGCACCAAACACCAGGGCACCAGCTTCGGTGGTTGGCTCGGCAGTCATAGCCCAGAGCCATGTCCTGTGCGGCGAGCGACGGCGCCGGGCCGGAGTGTCGGGATCTGTGGGCGGGCTGCGGCGGTCTCAGTGGCCCCGTCCCGGGATGTCCGTCGGCTGGGGGTAACGCAGCGGGGATCCGAAATCCGGCGGGTGGGGTAGCCATGGGTCTGCGGCCGGGCGGCACACCGCGGGTGTCCGCTGTGATCAGATCGGCGTCGCGGCACGCGTAGCCAATGCGGTGCCGGTGAGGGCTGCAGGGGCCAGCGGACGAATCTGGGAACAGCTGGAACCCGCGTTCGTAGCAATTCGCGGGCCAATTCCGCCGGGGGTTCTGGGTCGGAGATAGGCACGCCCGAACTGATCCAGTCCACGATCGGTCCGAGCGCCGTGCCGTGGTCGAATTTGTGAAGCTCCACGGTCCATGTGGTCCCTACTGAGCGGCACCACACCGCGGTCAGCGCTGGTGTGGGTATTGCCGCAGTGACGTCATTTCGTGCTACGACACCGTGATCCAGTGGCCGGTCCACGCTGTCCACGACCTGATTGGCACCGGCCCGGAAGGCCAACTCAAGCGAAGCGGGATCGGCACAACGCAGCTCGGTGACCACGGGAGCACGCTCCCCACCCCGGCGGCTCATTCGTTGACCATCATGTATATAGAAGGATCCCTGGGAAGAGGGGAGGCTGAGATGGGCGAGCAGATCGTGGTGGTTGGTGTCGACGGCTCCCCAACCAGCTTCACCGCGCTGCGGTGAGCACTAGGAGCCATCAGGCGCCAATGAGTTGCTTCGCGTACGCCAAGCGGTCGCACGAGCGGGCACATCGTCGCCCTGACCGGAAGCTTGTGGCCGATAGTCAGCTCGTCATCGCTGGAACCGTGAATGTGGCTGTTTGTGCAACGATTATGAACAGAGCAGGTCGATGCCGCGTTGGAGAAACGCGACACCGCCCGCGACGGGGTCCTCGCTGGCGTGCAGCTGGTCATAGGTGAGCACCGCGCCGAACGGTGCGTTCCAGTACTGGGGTCGCCGGGGCGTTTGCCAAGCCATGGGCCGACGTAGAGGTAGGGCTGCGGCAGTAGCTGGCACCCGGGGATGCGCCCAGGTTGGTGCGGTGCTCGGGTGTCACCGCAAGGTCGAACGCTGCGTCGAAGTCTTCCGGCCACAGTTGGATGACCGACGGCTCGGTGTGCGGTCCCGCCGCTGCCAGCACTGCGTTCAGCACGGCCCAGCAGTAGCGGGAACCATTGCGCCAGTGCGTCGGCCGCCTACGCGTAGATCTCCAGCGGCGTATCCGGTCTCCTAACTGGGGTATGTCATGGCCTACTTCGAAGGCATGCGAACAAGTCGACGCCAACCAGGGTGGCCGCGTCGAGCAACGTCGCCGTAGACAGGTCCAACGAGGCGGCTCGGGCGGTGGCACCGGTTAGCTCGCGCACCAGTGTGGTGCCGGTGACGCGCACCACCTCGTGCTCGGTCCGAAGGCGGGAGTGACGATGCCGCCCGGTGTGGGCGCAGCCCGAACTTGCCCGACACGGCATGACGGCGACGGGCCACGACATGGGCGGCGACGCGGTGAATGTCCCTCGTGGGGGCGAAGCTCGTCGGCAGCTGGGCCAGTCGAATCTATGTGGGCGCTGGAGTCGGGTGCCGTGCGGTCATAACCTCAGTAAATCCGCCGCGGGCTGGTGGTGGCGAGCCTTGGGGTATGGAAGGTGACCGGCTGCCGGTGGTCCCGCTGACCATGCCTAGCCGACCCACCAGCGCCTCCAGCACCACCGGATCGACCGGGCTAACGGCGGCGTGAACCGCACTGGTGGCGTATTTGGCCAGTTCCGCATCACCCACGCCGACGACGCCATCTCCACGATGGAGAAGCCGAGATGCCCAGCGACGGCCAGGTGATAAAGGCCGGAAAGAGTTTCTTGCGGGTCAGATCCCCCGGTCGCACCAAATAAAACCTGGGCATCCCTCCAGGCCGGGCCCGCTGGCACTCCCTTCTAGACCAACCCTGTTGACGGGAAATCACTACGGCAACTCAAGCGCTGCATACCCGGTTGTTAGAA
>JALZCN010000068.1 GCA_030863045.1 Actinomycetota bacterium
CTGGGTCAGGCCCACATCCGCGTGTTCGGCCGTGGCGGAATCACACATCTTTGTGCCCTGTGGCCCCGCAGCCGCTGGTTCCTTGCGGTGTTCGGAACCTCCTTCCCGGCCGGCCAAGGATATCTCCTCCTCATGCCGGTATTACTTGGGACCGCGGAATTGGGCCTATATCGAGCAGGTGCCAGCCTTATCGGACCAGTGATGGTAATCTTTATCGCTGGCGGCAACGTCGCACTTCCCGAGTGCGTGCGGCGGTTTCGGCAGGACGGCATGCCAGGCATCGCCGCCTACATGCCACGGCTGACCACCGCAGTTGTCAGCCTGACCGTTCTCTACTGCGGCGGCATGGCGATCCTGGCCGTACCACTGCTGCGGTTCGCCTATGGAGAGCAGTTCATCGGTGCAGCCGTCATCACTCAGTTGGTTGCGGCCCAGTACGTTATCGCAGCGTTCGGGTCCGGGTTCGGTGTGGCGCTCAAAGCGGCCGGTCAGATGAAGCAACTGTGGGCACTGCGGGCGACCATCGCGGTCGTGTCGATCACAGGGATGATCGTATTTGTGAACTTGTTCGGCCCGATCGGCGCCGGACTGGCGGGCATTGCGACCGCCACCACAAACATTGTGGGCGTCACTGTGACCTACCGACGGCTGCGCAAGCAGATGCTCGCCGCATCCGACTCAGAACCACCGCCACGTGAGCAAGCTCATGCTCTCCCCGGATGGCAACATGCGGGTGTTCGGCCCGCGCATCACCTTCCGAAGGACGACCGTGCGGGCCCGGCTGTGGATGGGAGGTGAGGAAACCTCCGGCCGTCGTGCAGTTACCCATGGCCGACGACCTCCGTCGGGCGCACGGTGCGGCCCGGATCCGGGTTCCATAACCGCAGCTTCTGCGCTTGCAAGAGCACGAGGTACTCGGGACTGAGCAGAATGTAGCGGCGCCAGAGCCGCTTTGGGTCCTGAGCGAGCCGATAAAGCCAATGCAGTCCTCGATCCTGCATCCAGCGCGGCGGCACATTAAGCAGACCGGCGTGGTAGTCAAACGCGGCCCCGACGGCGATCACCGGCATTCGAACCGCGTCCCGCAGCTCGTAGGCGAAGACTTCTTGGCGCGGACAACCCAGCCCCACGAACGTAAGCCGGGCACCGGAAGTGCGGATGCGCTTGGCCACCTCATCCACCTCATAAGCAGCGAGTCGACGGAACTTGGACGGCTCGGCGCCAGCGATTTCAAGCGTGGGAAAGCGGCGCTGCAGGTTCGCGCAGAGCGCGGAGAGCACCTCCGGAGTGCTGCCGTAGAAATAGACAGGGAGTCGCTGTTCGGCGGACGACGCGCAGAGCCGCAGGGTGAGCTCGGGTCCGCACACCCGTTCGGTCAGCTTCGTACCGTGTAGCCAGTTCAGCGCCCAACGCACCGGCTGACCGTCCGGAGTCACCAAGTCAAGAGCATTGAGTCGGTGTCGGTGGACGTCGTCACCGACGCCGGTCATCACTCCATGCACTGCCAATGCGCTGACGCCGTACGGCCGGCGCTCGTGGGCCGCCCTAAGGACACGGCGTTGGGCGGCGGAATAGTCCACGGCATCGACCAGGACTCCGAGCACGTTGCGCTTGCCGTAGTCGATCACCCCGACCACCGCTCGGCGTTCGCCGCGAACATCTCGCTGAGGATGTCGTAGACGTCGTGCATAACGGCCCAACCCGGATAGTGCTGCTCGAATCGTCCGTTGTCCCCGATCCACCAGATGTGGTCACCCGTGCGGTTCGCGTCGGTGTAGCTCCAGCACATCTCCTCCCCGGTGATCTTCTCGGTGAGGGTGATGGCCTCGAGCACCGAGCAGTTGCTGGACCTTCCCCCGCCGATGTTGTAAACCTCGGCGACCCGTGGTTCCCGCCAGAACCGGTCGAAGGCGTTGATCAGGTCCTTGGAATGGATCGCGTCGCGCACCTGCTTGCCGCCGTAGCCAAAAACCGTGTACGGGGTGCGCGTCATGGCGCAGCGCATGACATATCCGAGGAAGCCGTGCAACTGCGCAGCCGAGTGCTGCGGTCCGGTCAGCGTCCCACCGCGGAAACAGACGGTCGGCATGTCGAAGTAGCGCCCGAACTCCTGCACCATGACGTCGGCCGCCACCTTCGAAGCACCGAACACACTGTGCAGGCAGGTGTCGATCGACATGTCCTCACGGATGCCGGCTTCGTAGTCGTGCCCGGGCTCGATCTCCCAGCGGGTCTCCAGCTTGACAAGCGGAAGGCTGTTCGGCCGGTCCCCGTAGACCTTGTTGGTGGAGGTGAAGATGAACGGCGCCGTCGGGCTGTGCATGCGGGCCGCCTGCAGGAGGTTGAGCGTGCCGACGGCGTTGACATCGAAATCGGTGAACGGGTCACCCGCGGCCCAATCGTGCGACGGCTGCGCAGCGGTGTGGATCACCAATCCGATGTCGCTGGCGTAGCGGGCGAACACACCCAGGATCGCTTCCCGATCGCGGATATCGATATCAAGATGTGTGTAGGAGCTAGCCAGGTGGTGCTCGACCCGGCGGCGGTTCCACTCGGTAGAGCCGTCCGCACCGAAAAAGACCTGCCGCATGTCGTTGTCAATCCCGACGACGTCGAGGCCCAGACCACCGAAGTGCAAGGCGGCCTCGGAACCAATTAGCCCGGCCGCCCCAGTGATGATAGCGACAGTCACAGCTGGTCCTTCCCCATCGATGTCACGTAGGCGGCGGCCAGCAGCAGGGCGCGGTGCCGGCGGCCCAGTTGGAGAATGTGCGTCCGTCCCGCCGCCCTCGTGTGGTGAGCTCTGGGGCAGCGTCCGGGCAGCTGTCCGTGCGCTGCACCGGTAGAGCGAGGATCCGGGCCTTGGAATATGTCACCATCCGAACCCCTCAAGCCGGATACCCGAGCCGGCGAAGGCTGCCACCGGGAGGAAGTTCCGTCCATCGAGCAGGAGATCGCCCCTCATTACTTGTCGCAGGGTGTCCGCGTCGATGTCGCGGAACTCTGGCCACTCCGTCGCCAGGACCACGGCATCCGCCCGCTCCGCGGCGTCATAGACGTCTGTCGCGAGCCGCACCGCTGTCAGATCGTCCGGAAGCTTCTTCACAACCGGGTCGTAGGCCGCCACGACGCTGCCGGCTTTGAGCAGACGCTGGATGATGTTGAGGGGTGGTGCGTCACGCAGATCGTCCGTGCCAGGCTTGAAAGCGAGACCGAGGACGGCGATGCGGCGGCCCTTGAGCACACGCAGCACTCGCTGCAGCTTGCGCACCGCAGCGGCACGCTGCAGTTGGTTCACATCCACCGATGCGCGCAGCAGCGACGGCGTGTACCCGTACTCCTGACCGGTCGCTATGAGCGCCGCTACATCTTTTCCAAAACAGGATCCGCCCCACCCGATGCCAGGCGACAGGAAGTCAGCGCCGATGCGGTGATCCGCACCGATCGCCGGGAGGACCTGGCGAGCGTCTGCTCCGACCAGCTCGCACAGACTGGCGATCTCATTTGCGAAACTAATCTTCGTCGCGAGGAAGGCGTTCGCCGCATACTTGATCATTTCTGCGGACGCGAGCTGGGTCATGATCAGCAAGGGTTTCCGGTTCCGACGGCCGCCGGCGAAGGCCTGGTCGAGGATAGGCCGGTAGAGCTCAGCCACTCGCCGAATCCCGGCGTCGTCACCGCCCAGGACGATGCGGTCGGGATGCAGGAAGTCTGCGATAGCCGAGCCTTCACGGAGAAATTCGGGGTTGGATACGACATGGAAGTTTGACTGCCGTTGTTTCGGCAGCGCCTCCTCGAGCATGGTGCGCGCCCAGTTGCCGGATCCGACCGGCACGGTCGACTTGTTGATGACCACGCCGTCTGCCCGCAGGTACGGCGCAAGGATTTGCACTGCGTTCTCAAGCTGCGCGAGGTTTGGGATTCCGCTGCCACTCGGCGGCGTACCGACGCAGAGGAATACGAAGTCGGTGTTTTGTAAGGCGTCCTTGGGTTCGTTGGTGAACCGCAACCGTCCGGTCGACAGCGTGGACGTCAGCAATTCAGCCAGCTCCGGCTCATAGAACGGCACCTGGCCCTGACTCAGCTGTCCCGCCTGGATTGGATCGGCGTCCAGCCCGTACACTTCATGCCCAAGCCACGCCAGGCAGGTCGCGGTGACCGCGCCGACGTAGCCGGTACCTACGACCGCGACCCGCTGGCGTGGCTTTTTGACTTCAATCCGTGGCGTGCCTACCGCAGGAGTCCGATTCGCGGTCGGGGTACCGCCAAGCAGCGACGGGCGGTCCCGGAACCACTCGACGGTCCGCTGAAGGCCTTCCAGCACTCCAATCATCGGCTCCCACCTCAATTCGGTGCGTGCGACGGAAATGTCTGGCTGCCGGACCGTAGGGTCGTCCTGCGGGCGCTCGATGAACTCAATGGCCGACCGGGAGCCGACGACATCCCGAACCAGCTCCGCGAGTTTCAGGATGGTTAGCTCGTGCGGGCTGCCGATGTTGACCGGACCGGCCAGGTCGGAGAAGAGCAGCCGAAGCGCCCCCTCGACCAGGTCGTTGACATAGCAGACAGAGCGGGTCTGGCTTCCGTCACCGGCCACCGTGATCGGCTCACCCGCCAGTGCCTGGCGCACAAACGTTGGGATAGCACGGCCGTCGTTCGGCCGCATCCGAGGGCCGTAAGTGTTGAAGATCCGCATGATCGCCGTATTCACACCATGATGGTTGCGGTACGACATTGTCATGGCTTCGGCGAAACGCTTGGCCTCGTCATAGCAGCCTCGTGGGCCGACCGGATTGACGTTTCCCCAGTAGGTCTCCGGCTGCGGGTGCACCAATGGATCACCGTAGGTCTCCGACGTGGAGGCCAGGAGGTAGCGCGCGCCTTTGTCCTTGGCGAGGCCGAGGGTGTGCAGCGTTCCGAGCGAGCCCACCTTGAGCGTTTGGATGGGGAGTTCCGAATAGTCGATCGGCGAGGCGGGGGAGGCGAAGTGCAGCACGAAATCGACCGGGCCGGGCACCG
The DNA here is from genome assembly GCA_030863045.1 of Actinomycetota bacterium. Lineage (GTDB taxonomy): Bacteria > Actinomycetota > Actinomycetes > Mycobacteriales > Pseudonocardiaceae. The sequence goes on from JALZCN010000068.1 coordinate 5,020, forward strand.
CGATATGGTCGGTGACGTCCACGCGAAGCAGCCGGAACCCTTCCCGACCTTGGAGATGCACGACATTGTCGAGCGTGCCCGTCAAGAAGTTGTCCAGGCAGATGACATCGATGTTCTCATCGAGCAGTCGCTCGGCCAAATGGGAGCCGAGAAACCCAGCACCGCCGGTAAGCACAGCACGTTGCCGCATTGTGGTGTACTCCGTCCAAGTCGGTTTTTGTGACGCGTCGAGAAGGCCGTCAATCCAATGGACGCACAGCTTGGGCACGAGTCCTAACTAGGAAACGGTGGCGCTCGCCGACCCAGCAGCCCCCTCGCCTTGGGCTGAGTGGACGTGCTGTCGATCGACCTTTGCAACGGCGTACTTGGCTCGTGGATCGGCGTTTGGCCCGATTTGGTTACACCAAATGGCACCGTCGTCGGCGGGGTGGCGACGGTTCGTGTCAAGCCGCCCTTCGCCGGCCCAGCGGATCCCGGGAATCCAGCATCGGGGCACCATGAGCCCAGCCATGGCCACTGGAGCAGAAATCGCGGCAATACGATGTTTGTGCTCCTGACGAGATACGAGACCACGGCGTCCAGTTCCGAGATAACCACCGCTGCGGAGTAGCCGCCCATTAACGGCGACCGGACCCGCAGCCGCAACCGGTGGCTCGCGGAGCGGCAGGCCTGAGCTGAGGTCGAGCAAGACATCGTCGACCCGTTGGCTGGCCGGACTCGGTCGATACCGCTGCTCACGAACGTGCTCCCTGCCGGCTCTACACCGCGACCGCCAAATCTTGGTGAGCCCGGGCCTGGTCTCCCCGGCGAAGCTCGGCTCCATACTGCTATCGGCAGCGATACCGAAAGAGTTACAAGCCGCCCACCGAAGCCTAACCATTAACACCGGCGTGTTGCCTAGACACGCCGGGGTAGTCCGTAGTCTGTAGCTTTGACGGTGTGGAACTAGACGACAACTTCTGGCTCTTTTATACAGCGTGTGAGCAGCACGTAACTTCAAGCAGATCTCAGGCAGTGGATAACGCTGCTGTCGCCCGCGGCGATGTGCTGAAAGGCGTTCGCTTGCCGCGGCGCCGGCTTCGGCGGCGGCTTGTGCCGTCGCGCGTCTGTGCCAATACCTACAGTCACTCCAGCGCTTACAGCGACCGTCGTTCGGACTGCTCGATACCTTAAGGGAAATTTGTTTCTCCGTAACGCAGTCGGCGCCGCCTATCGCATTTTCCTCGAGCGCCGTACGCTGGATGAGACGGACTGTGTTGAATACTAAACGGTGGAGTCTATACTTAGGTGCGCGCCACGTTAAATATTGGGGCGTATATGATCATGGTGCGGGGGCGGCCACGGGGCGGGGCAGGTGAGCCGAAAAAGCTAGACTAGAGGATGCGATGGTACGGAAGCAGTGCTCGGAGGATAATTACCCGTATCCGCTTCTTGCAGTCGCCGGCTTTCGACTCCCAGGCGCGAGCCGGGCGTTTCCCAACGAGCCGCTCTCTGATGCGTCGTGGACATCTGTGATGAGCGCGGTGCCCATCCACAGGCTGACTGGGCTCCTGCAGGCCGCGATCGACGGTGGTGCGTTACCTGTCACTGAATCCCAGGTGCAGGAGGCGAAGGCCGCTCACGCCTCGGCGATGCTCTGGGTGCTTCGTCTGGAGCGAGAGTTGCTCGCCGTCAGCGACCTGCTGACCGAAGCCACAATCGAGACGCGGGTCCTCAAGGGCGCAGCTGTTGCGCACCTGGATTACTCACGACCGGAGCAACGTTCCTTCATCGACCTCGACATCCTCGTCCGCGGGGAGCACTTCGATCGGGCCGTGCAGACGCTGATCGCAGCCGGATTTGTCCGCCCTCTTCAGGAGCCTCGGCCGGGCTTCGACCGGCGGTTCGATAAGGGGACGACGCTCGTCGCCCCAGCAGGATACGAGCTGGACCTGCACCGGACCTTTGTGCTGGGGCCGTGGGGTCTGCTGGTGGATCTCGATGACCTCTGGGGTGATGACGGACAGGAGTTCGTCGTTGGGGGCCATCGACTGCGTGCGCTGTCCCACCACTACCGACTGTTGCACGCCTGCTACCACGCCGCGCTCGGCAACTGGCCGCTGCGTCTGGCGTCCCTGCGCGACGTTGCGGAGATGGTACTTGCCACCGGGTACGCCGAAACCGATATCCGGACGCTGGCGTCCCGCTGGCAGGTGGAGGCGGTGGTGGCCGCTGCAATCGCCGACGCATGGCGTCTGCTTGGGTTGCCGAGCACCGAAGTTTCTGCGTGGGCGCAGCGTTACGTCCCGAGTCGGCAGGACGAGGCGAAGCTGAACCTTTACACCC
>JALZCN010000087.1 GCA_030863045.1 Actinomycetota bacterium
GCTCTCAGGCGGTGATGAACAGCACCGGTGTGGTCGGGGCCGATTCCCGGTACGTGGTGGTGGTGCTGGCCTCGGCGTCGGCGCGCTCATACTCCAAGGTTCCCGCGGTGGTCACCGCCGGAGCCGGCGCATTGGCCGGCTTGGTCGGCGCGGCCGCGTCCTAACCAGGCTGGGAGGTCAGGGCAGCGGGGGGGTGAAGGGCTCGGTACCTCGGGCGAGCGCGACGGTGCCCAAGCCGCCGTGCGCATTGGCGTACTCCAGCGCCCTGGACAGGTCGCTGACGCCGTTGCTGCCGGCCAGGGGCGCCAACGCCAGGGTGGCCAGCACGCCCAGCGCCTCGCCGTCCTTGGTCAGGACACCACTACCCGAGTCACCAGGGACGCCGGGCGTCACCGTGTAGCAGGTGTGCGACCAACCATCGCCTTCGCTACCGAGGCTGATCCCCTCCTTCGGAGACAACGCTTCGATACCAGCCCGTAACGGGGAGTTACCGTAGGTCATTACCCGATCGCCGACTGCGGGCGGTGTCGTTGCTATGCCGGTGGGACCGCCGAAGTAGGGCATGGTCGGATTGACCTTGCTCAAGTCGGCCGGATCGATCTCTACCAGCGCGAAGTCGTTGAAGCTGCAGGCATTGGAGTCCTGCTCGCCGCGCTCGCGCATGGTGATCCAGGAGCTGTACACCAGCCTGCCCGGCTTGCTGGCCCCACCGATGACGACCGGCGTACCCAGCGGCTTGCTCTCTGCCGTGCAGCCACTGGTCTCGGTCGGGGCTCCGGTACCCGCACAATGCGCGGCCTGCCCGATGAACACGTCGGTGGCGTTGTAGAAGATGAAATTGGCGGTGCACTCGCCGCCTTCGGTGTCGGTCTGCACCCCAGGGTGAACGGTGGCCTGCCCAGCGGGTGCCCACGTCGGTACCGCGGCGGAAGCGGTCCCGGATGGCAGCACGGCGGCCAACGCGATCGCCGCGACAGCGCCCAACTTCGCCGCGGTTCTCGTCACAGCGCGGACCGCTCGGCGGGGATCATCCCCGGTGCGGTGGTGCATGTCAGCTTTCCTCCCCATCTGACCCCGACACAGGTACGGCACTCTCTGCGCCCGCATGCCCGGCACACCTCCGGACGCGGGGCACGAGAGGGGTGAAGGGTACACAGTGGGCGAGCTCGCACTGACCGGCGACCCGGCGCACCGTCTAGACGCGAACTCCGTAGCCGATACGGATCCGCCGGCTGCCCTGCTCGGCGAGCCTCGTCCGGACAGGTATTTCGCAGGGACTGCAGCGCTCCTGGAATCGGTGCAAGCCCTCCGAAGGAGTTAGGCGATGTATGCAGTCGACGCAGATGTATTGCTGGCGGTGCGGGCAGGTCGGTTGTTCGACGGCGAGCGGAGTTTCGGACCGAGCACCGTCCTGATCGGCGGTGATCGGATCATCGATATCGATACCACCGGCGCAATGCCTCCGGCGCACGCCCAAGCGCTTGACTTGGGTCGCGACGTCGTCGTGCTTCCCGGCCTCATCGACGCACACGTCCATCTCGCCTTCGATGCCGGCAGCGAAGTCGTGACCAGCATTGACTCGATCGACGACGGGCAGCTGTTGGCGCAGATGGCCGAGGCCGCCCACCGGGCGCTGCGGGCCGGGATCAACACCGTACGGATCTGGGCGATCGCAGCTTCCTGGCGTTAGCACTGCGCGAGCAGTTCGCCAGGGCGGGCGATCCGGGGCCCGAGATCGTCGCGTCCGGCCGGCGGAGCCATCGCTCAGGCTCTTGCCAGCGTGGTCGACCCCGGTGACGAGGTTGTCTTCCTGAGCCCACCGTGGTTCTTTTACGAGGCGATGATCCATGCCAGCGGCGCCACCCCGGTCCGGGTTCGGCTCCAACCACCAGCCTTCGACCTGGACGTCGAGGCCATCGTCGCGGCGCTGGGACCGCGTACCAGAGCCGTCATCATCAACACTCCGCACAATCCCACGGGGCGGATCTACCTGGCGGCTGACCTCCAGCATTTGGCGGACGGGTTGGCCGAGGCCGCCGAACGGTATGGCAGTCCGATCTGGGTAATCTCCGACGAAGCGGACAGTCGCATTCTCCTGGATGGTCGGAGCTTTCCAGCTCCGGCCTTTTCCACCCGTATTCGATGCTCGCACACACCTACAGCGAAAGCGCCCTGGCCCCGGCACAGCGGCTCGGCTTCCTCGCTTTGGCGCCTGGCCTGCCAGAAGCCGATGTCGTGCGCAGGGCACTGCTCACCTACAGTTTCGGCATGGCACCCGACGCGGTCATGCAATATGCGCTGCAAGACATCGACCGCCTGCTCATCGACATCGCTGCGATCGAACGACGTCGCAACCGTATGGTGGCCGTCTTGCGGGAGCAAGGTTATGAGGTGTCGATTCCTGAGGGGACCTTCTACCTGTTGCCGCGGGCGCCGGTGGCCGACGACCGCGCCTTTTGCGCGTTTCTTACCGAGGAGGGAGTTCGTCCTACCCGGTCACGTCGTCGAGCTGCCAGGCTATTTTCGCATCTCGCTGACGGCGACCGACGAAATGGTAGAAAGATCGCTCCCAATCTCCGCTCGCGCCATTGAACGAGCCAGATCCTGGGACGCGATGCGCCCAGCATTGTCGTGATATTCAGGGCACTGTCACCAGCCGGGCCGGCGTTCGTCGGTGGCGATGATCGGTGTGCTCGTCACCACGCTGGCTGACTGGCGATCACCACTGCCCGGGTGTGGGATCGTACGCCGAGTCGACACCCCTCAGGCGCCAGGCAGCATGCCAACCCGCTTCAGCCCTGTGCCGACCGCGTCGGCGAGCTCGGCCTTGTTCATCCTGGAGCGGCCGGCACCTTCGGCTCCTTGGTCTTCTCATACAGCTCGTCTCGGGTCGGCTGGTCGTCCTTGCTGGCACTGTCGCCACCGATCCAGCCGGTGGCTTTCACGAATCGCACGGCAAGGTCGGCTCGCTGCTGCGACGAGACCTTCTCCGCCAGGACGGGCAGCAGCTCCTGCTCCTCCTCGATGTGGTGCCGCAGCTCGCCGACCATGGCCGCAAGTTTTCCGTCGTACCCTGGGTCGCCTGGATCTTCCTCAAGCAGCTGCTCGAGAAGATCTTCGATGTGGCGGTGCTCGGCAACTCCGTCCTTGACCTCCTCGCCCTGCTCCGAATCCGCTTTCTCGATGGCGGGGTAAACGAAGTTGTCTTCGGCCTCGGAGTGCGGGATGAGCAGCTCGTTCACCTGGTGCAGAAGGCTGAGCATGTCCGCATCGGCCTGGGAGGCTTGATCGAGCAGGCGCTCCATCTCGCGGTGTTGGGCCTTGATGAGGGTGACGACGTCGGTCATCGGGTCTCCCTGCGCTCAGGGGCCTGGGGCAGGTCATTCTGTGGAGTGGCTTCGGGCCAAGGCCCCCAGACCCACGATCCGAACGGCTGTCAAGTCCCAGTGATCCCGCGGCTCAAACGTACGGCCAGATGTCGCCGTCAGGCCCGCAACCACTGCAACGCCGCGCGCAGGTCGGTCACCGGACGCAAACGCATCCCCACCGGCGGGCTGCCATCACCGTCCCGGGCGTTGTGCAGGGCGCTATCCGGGAGGCTTTCGCCAGGCACGAGCGCGTGCCGGAAGCCCATCCGGGCGGCCTCGGCCAGGCGCCGGCGTAGCCCCGTCACCTGCCGGATCTCTCCGGCCAGCCCGACCTCGCCGATCGCCACCGTGTGCGGCGGCAGCAGCGAGTCACCCGCCGCCGACGCGATGGCAAGCGCGACGGCGAGATCGGCCGCCGGCTCCGCCACGCGCATACCGCCCACCGTCGCGGTGTACACGTCTGACCCGGCCAGTTTCACGCCCCCGCGCCGCTCGATGACAGCCAGGATCATCGCCACCCGGGACGAATCCAAGCCGCTGACCGCACGGCGCGGGTTGGCCAGTGCGGATTCCGCGACCAACGCCTGAATCTCGCCCAGCAACGGTCGTTTGCCCTCTACCACGACCGTCACCGCCGTCCCGGGCACCGCACCGTCGCGATGGGTGAGGAACAGCCCGGACGGGTCGGGCAAGCCGACGATGCCCTGATCGGTGAGCTCGAAGCAGCCGACCTCGTCGGCGGCCCCGAACCGGTTCTTGATCCCCCGAACCATTCGCAGTGTCGAGCACCGGTCGCCGTCGAACTGCAACACCACGTCGACCAGATGTTCCAACACCCGTGGCCCGGCCACCGTCCCGTCCTTGGTGACGTGACCCACCAGCACCACCGGCAGCCCACGCTGCTTGGCGGTGATGATCAGCGTGCTGGCCACGGCACGAACCTGGGACACCCCACCCGGACTGCCCTCCACACCGGCGCAGGACATGGTCTGTACCGAGTCGACGATCAGCAGCCGCGGATCCAGGGCATCGAGATGCCCGAGCACCGCGGCGAGGTCGGCCTCGGCAGCCAGGTACAGCTCGTCGTGCAGCGCGCCGGTGCGCTGCGCCCGCAGGCGGACCTGGCCCACGGACTCCTCTCCGGTCACGTAGAGCACGCGCCGGCCCGCGCCCGCGTAGCGGTGTGCGACCTCCAACAGCAGGGTGGACTTGCCCACCCCGGGCTCCCCGGCCAGCAAGACCACCGCGCCGGGCACCAGACCGCCGCCCAGCACCCGGTCCAGTTCGGCCACCCCAGTCGCGGTGGCCTGCGCGGAGCGCAACTCAACCTGCGAGATCGGGCGAGCCGGCGCGGTCGGTGCACCGGCCGCGACCGTTGTCACCGGTCGCGGACCGGCCGCCGTCACGCTGCCCCAGGAC
>JALZCN010000095.1 GCA_030863045.1 Actinomycetota bacterium
GCGTAGACATGCCCAATCCGTCCGGAGCGGGGTCGGTGATCCGGCGCACGGCGGTGACCACCCGCTGATAGTTGGCCAGTGGTTCCCCCATGCCCATGAACACGACGTTGGACAGCCGGCCGGGCCCCCCGGACAGTTCCCCGTCACGCATCGCAGCCGCGGCGGCGCGCACCTGGTCGACTATCTCCGCGGTGGACAGGTTGCGGGTCAGCCCGCCCTGCCCGGTGGCGCAAAACGGGCAGGCCATCCCGCAGCCGGCCTGGCTGGAGACACACACCGTGGCCCGGTCCGGGTAACGCATCAGCACGCTTTCGGTGAGTGCCCCGTCGGCCGCGCGCCACAGTGTCTTGCGGGTCGTGCCGCCGTCGCAGCAGACGTGTCGGACCGGGGTGGCCAGTTCCGGCAGCAGCGCCGCAACCAGCCGGTCCCGGCCTGCCGTGGGTAGGTCGGTCATCACGGCCGGATCGGTGCTCAGCCGCGCGAAGTAGTGCCGAGCCAACTGGTCGGCGCGAAATGCCGGCTCACCCAGCTCGGCAACCACGGCACGCCGCTGGTCGTGGTCGAGGTCGGCGAGGTGCCGAGGCGGCATACCCCGGCGCGGAGCCTCAAACACCAATGGCAGCGCAGTCATGTCCGTTTCCAGTGTTCCAGATCAGCAACGGGCTCGCGGCGCAGGTGCAGGCGGTACCGGACCGGGATGGTCAGCCCGGGCGTCTGGGCAATTGCCCGCGCGGCCACCTCCGGGGGGAACTCGATGCGCAGCGCGTCTTCCAGGTCACCGCGCTCGCGGAACCGCCACACCGTGTCCACCCGATAGCAGTCAAAGCCGTGGGTGGCGAAGAACGTTTCAACGGCGGCCGGTCGGTAGCGTGGCGCCGCCGCGCACAGCCACTCGCCGTAAGGAGGGTGAGTGCCGTCCAGGTAGATGATGACCAGGGTCCCGCCTGGCCGCAGCACTCGTCGCGCCTCGGCCAAGCCGCGTTCGCAACCCGGGCCGAAAAAGTATGCGATCCGGGCATGTACCACATCGGCGGTGGAGTCGGGCAGCGGCAGCCGTTGAGCGCAGCCGGCGATCACCCGGACGCCGGGCAGGTTGCAAACCCGTCGACGGGCGCGCATCACCAGCGGAGGATGTGGTTCCACCCCGACCACGCTGCGTGCCTGCAGGGCGAATCGAGGCAGGTGAAACCCGTCCCCGCAGCCGATGTCGACGATGTCAGCGCCACGCCAGTCGATCCGCTCGGCCAGTGCGGCCCACAGTGCCCCGTCGGCGTCGGCGGCCTGATTCTCCCGCTGGTAAATCTCTGGCCAGTGCCAGATGTTGGGGCTGGCCAACACGCCCGGATCGGTCACCGTTCCATTGTGCCGCCCGGCACTATCGCAATCGGATAATGTCGCTGCGTGACCGAGGAGGCGTCGTTCATCCCCGGGTTGGTGTGCTGGATCGACGTGTCAACGGCCGATCCGGACAGCACTCGGAATTTCTATGCCGGACTGTTCGGCTGGACCTACCAGATCGATCCAGACCCGGGTAGCGGGCACTACACCACAGCACTGTGTGGCGGGCGACCAGTGGCAGGTCTGGCGGGCGTTGCGGTGCCGCCGGGGCAACCAGTGACCTGGACGCTTTACCTGGCCAGCGCCAATGTCACACACACCGCCCAGCTTTTCACCCAGTTCGGCGGGCAGGTGCTCTACGGACCGGCGGATGTTCCCGAGCAGGGCAGCGTGCTCATCGGAGCGGATCCGACCGGTGGTGTCATCGGCTTCTGGCAACCTGCGATGCCCAGGACGTTCTATACGACCGAGCCCGGGTCGCTGATCTGGGCCGAGTTGAACACCTGGGACGGCGCACGCGCCGACGAATTCTTCGCGAACCTGTTCGGCTACCGGCAGCAACAGATCGGTGACGGCCGCTACGTGGACTACACCACCTGGTCGCGAGGCGGACCGATCATGCTGGGCCGGCTCCAGTTGAAGGAGGACTGGGCTGCCGGTGTCTCGCCGCACTGGATGCTTCACTTCGCAGTGGACCCGCAGGAGGGTACCGACGCTGCAGTCAGCCGGCTCCTTGACCTTGGGGGCCGGGTAGACGTTTATCCTTACGACACCGAGTTGGGCCGGATTGCCCGAGTCGCCGACCCCTCCGGGGCTGGCTTCGCGCTGATCGACCCCACTACGCGGGTTGAGGAGGCACCTCACAGCATCGCTGATGAGGTGGACTGACGGCGGAGTTCAGCCGCTGGTAGGGACGAGCAGGCTCAGCAGCAGCCAGGACACGACCGCCGACGGCAGGAGTGAGTCGAGACGGTCCAGGAAGCCGCCGTGGCCGGGCAGCACGGTGCCCATGTCCTTCACGCCAAGGTCACGCTTGATCAAGGATTCGATCAGATCTCCTCCGGTAGCCGTCAGCACCATCGCCGCCCCGAACAACATCCCATGCCAGAACTGGCCACCCAGCAGGTACGTCACCGACAGCACACCCGCGGCGATGCCGGCCACCAGCGATCCGATGAATCCTTCCCACGACTTCTTCGGGCTGATTGCAGGGGCCATCGGGTGCCGCCCGCCCAGCACACCCGCGGCGTAACCTCCGACGTCAGAGGCCACCGCGGCGGTCATCAAGCACAGAACCCGCGCGGTGCCGTCGGGTGGCAACACCAGCAACGTTGCGAAGGCCGCGAATCCGGGGACGTACGCAGCGGCGAACACCGAGGCGCTGACGTCCCGGACGTACCCTGCCGCCCCCCCGGGGAAGCGCCACACCAGGCAGGCCAGTGCAGTGATCATGAACGCGACGACTAACCCGGCCATACCAAACGGCCACGGCAGCCACACCATCGCCTGCCCGCCGAGCAACACCGGCGGTAACGCGACCCGGATCCCTGCCCGGCGCATCGCCCCGGCCAACTCCCAGGTCGACACCGCCACCGTGGCGGCCACTATCCCGATGAACACATGGCGCACGGTGACCAGCGCGACCACGATCCCGGCGGCCATCACCAGCCCGACGGTGATCGCCGCCCACAGATTGCGGCCGGCCCGCGAAACGCGAGGAGGCTCAACCGGGCGCACAGCGGAAGTGGAGTGCTCTGGGGGTCCGCTGGCTGCCACTCAAACCTCGAGCAGTTCGGATTCCTTGTGTTTGACGAGCTCGTCGACCTGCCCCACGTAGCGGTGCGTGGTGGCCTCGAGCTCCTTTTCGGCCCGGGCTACGTCGTCCTCCCCAGCCTCGCCGTCGCGCGCGATGCGGCTGAGCTGCTCCTTGGCCTTACGGCGAATGTTGCGGATGGACACCTTGGCATCCTCGCCTTTGGCGTGCGCAACCTTGACCAGATCGCGGCGACGCTCCTCGGAGAGGTGCGGGATGATCACCCGGATGATCAGGCCATCATTGGTCGGGTTGACCCCGAGGTCGGAGTCCCGGATTGCCCTCTCCATCGGCCGCAGCTGGCTGGGGTCGTAAGGCTTGATCACGGCCATCCTAGCCTCCGGTACCGTCACGCTGGCCAGCTGGATCAGCGGCGTGGCCGCGCCGTAGTAATCCACGACGATCTTGGAGAACATCGCGGGGCTGGCACGACCGGTACGCACCGTGGCGAGGTCCTCCTTGGCCACCGACACGGCCTTCTCCATCTTTTCCTCGGCGTCGAAGAGAGTGTCCTCGATCACGGCTGCTCCTTGTGAACTAGCTTTGCCCGTTATGCCGCCGCGCTGACCAGGGTCCCGATCGGTTCGCCACGCACCGCACGGGCAATATTTCCTTCGGTGAGCAGATTAAACACGATGATCGGCAGCTTGTTGTCCATGCACAGGCTGAACGCGGTCGAATCCGCCACCTTAAGCCCGCGCTCGAGCACTTCACGATGCGTGATATGGGTGAACATCGTGGCGGAGGGATCAGTCCTGGGGTCGGCGGTGTATACGCCGTCGACCGCCTTGCCCATCAGCAAGACCTCACAACCGATCTCCAGCGCCCGCTGGGCTCCGGTGGTGTCGGTAGAGAAGTAAGGCATCCCGACGCCGGCTCCGAAGATCACCACTCGGCCCTTCTCAAGATGCCGGATGGCCCGTCGCGGGATGTAGGGCTCTGCGACCTGCCCCATGGTGATGGCAGTCTGCACGCGGGTGTCGACCTTGTATTCCCGTTCCAGGAAGTCCTGCAGCGCCAGGCAGTTCATCACGGTGCCGAGCATTCCCATGTAATCAGCGCGGGACCGCTCCATGCCGCCCTGCTGGAGCTCTTCGCCGCGGAAGAAATTCCCACCGCCGATCACCACGGCCACCTGGACCCCAGTGGCGACCACGTCGGCGATCTGCCGTGCGACGGTCTTCACCACCTCGGGGTCTACCCCGACTTCGCCGCCGCCGAACATCTCACCGCCGAGCTTGAGGAGCACTCTGCGGTATCCGGGACCACGCAGCCGGTCGATGTTCATCGGCGTGTCAGGCTTGGCCGACCTCAAAGCGGGCGAACCGTCGCACTGTCACCCCCGCCTCGTCCAGAACGGCCTTCACGGTCTTCTTCGAGTCCTGCACAAAGGACTGCTCCAGCAGCACGGTGTCTTTGAAGAAGCCGTTGAGGCGGCCCTCGACGATCCTCGGTAGCGCCTGTTCGGGCTTGCCCTCCTCGCGAGCGGTCTCCTCGGCGATACGCCGTTCGCCGGCCAGTACCTCGGGGGGCACCTCGCCCCGGGTGACGTAACGCGGCTTCATCGCGGCCACCTGCATCGCCACGGCTCGCGCCGCCTCGAGGGAACCACCGTCATATTCGACCAGCACGCCCACCGCGGGTGGCAGGTCGGAGGAGCGGCGGTGCAGGTAGGTCGCCACCTCACCATCGAAGGACACCGCTCGGCGCAGCTGCAGCTTCTCGCCGATCTTGGCCGAGACGGCGTGCACCGCATCAGCCACCGTGCCGCCGTTGAGCTGCGCTTGGGCGAGCTCTGTGGCATCGGCAGGTCGAATCTTGATCGCTTCGGTGACGATCTTGTTCGCGAGGTCCTGGAAGTCGGCACCCTTGGCCACGAAGTCGGTCTCGCAGTTGAGTTCGATCATCACGCCGCTTTCGGCGGCCACCAGTCCGTTGGCGGTGGTGCGTTCGGCGCGCTTGCCGACGTCTTTCGCACCCTTGATACGTAAAATTTCGACCGCCCGGTCGAAGTCGCCGCCAGATTCTTCCAGTGCCTTCTTGCAGTCCATCATTCCGGCACCAGTGATGTCCCGGATTCGCTTGACGTCGGCGGCGGAGTAATTCGCCATTGTGGCTTTACCGTCCTGGAGTTCGTTGTCGGATCGGGTGGTGTTGTGTGCGGTTGATCCTTAGCTGTGCGACAGACCGTTGTTGGCGGCCATCGGTTCGGCCTGCGAGGACGCGGGTTCCCGCTCCGCCGTATCGCCGGTGACAGATTCACCGGAGACTGGTTGGCCAGAGGCCATCAGCTCCTGCTCCCACTCGGCCAGCGGCTCGTCCGCCCCGCGCTCGCCGCCGCCGTCGCGCTGGCCGCGGGCCTGCAGGCCGTCGGCGCACGCCTGGGCGACCACGCGGGTCAGCAGCGCCGCCGAGCGGATGGCGTCGTCGTTACCCGGGATGGGGTAGTCGACCTCGTCCGGGTCGCAGTTTGTGTCCAGGATGGCCACCACCGGGATGCCCAACTTGCGGGCCTCGCCGACGGCGATCTGCTCCTTCTTCGTGTCCACAATCCACACTGCGCTGGGAACACGCTGCATGTCGCGGATGCCGCCCAGGGTCTTCTCCAGCTTGTCCTTCTCCCGGGTGCGCATCAGGATCTCTTTCTTCGTCAGCCCGGTGAATCCGCCGGTCTGCTCCATGGATTCGAGTTCCTTGAGGCGCTGCAGGCGCTTGTGCACAGTGGAGAAGTTCGTGAGCATGCCACCCAGCCAGCGGTGGTTTACAAAAGGCATGCCGACCCGCTGCGCGTGGTGTGAGATCGCTTCCTGGGCCTGCTTCTTGGTCCCGATGAAAAGGATAGAACCGCCGTGGGCCACAGTCTGCTTGATAAATTCATAGGCCCGGTCGATGTAGGTGAGCGTCTGCTGCAAGTCGATGATATAGATGCCGTTGCGCTCGGTGAAGATGTAACGCTTCATCTTCGGGTTCCAGCGTCGGGTTTGGTGGCCGAAATGCACGCCGGAATCGAGCAACTCTTTCATGGTGACGACGGCCATGGCCGGTTGCACACCTCGATGTGTCAGGCACGTCGGCATCTGCCGGCGTGCTCATGCGGTTGTCGCGACGGCCCGGGTCAGACCGCCGCCCTGGTGCCAGGCCGGCGGCCGGACCCCGTGCGATCAAGACCGCGCCGAGGACCGCCGGACGCCGAGGCCCCTGGTGGGGCGCCGCGCTGGCACGCGAAGTCAACCCGCATGCGGGTCGCTGTTCTAGTGTACGGCCTGCCCGACGCCCGACCCAGCCGAGGTCGGGCGCGCCGCCCGCAACTGTCCACATCACCCCCCACCATCCCCAGCGGTGGCACTCGCTGCTGGGCAACCCGAGTCGCCCCGGAGACGCTACCGACGTGTCTCGGGTTCTGATCTGCGCCATGCTCATGACAGCACTGTCCGGAGGGCTGTCCGGGGGCCCCTCCGGAGCACCCCTAGCCGCTCCGGAGGCAATGAATCCGGCACCCCCGGCTGGCCAAGTGGCCTGGGCAGGGCCCGACAACCGCGAGAAGGCTCCCGGGCTGCGATTCGGCTGGCCGCTGCCCGGCTCTCCGACCGTGGTTCGAGCTTTCCATCCACCGGCGTTCCAGTATGGACCCGGACATCGCGGCGTCGACTTGGCCGCGATGCCCGGAGCACCGGTGCTCGCCGCCGGAGCCGGCACGGTGGTTTTCGCCGGGATCGTGGCCGGCCGCGGTGTGATCTCGGTGAACCATTCAGGGGACCTGCGCACGACGTATGAACCGGTGTCGCCGATGGTCGCCGCGGGTGACCGGGTCACCAGGGGTCAGCGGATCGGTACCGTGGCGCCCGACCATCCTGGCTGCCCCGTCGCGGTATGCCTGCACTGGGGCGTGCTCCGCGGCCCAGCGCGCGACGGGAGTTATCTGAATCCGCTGCAACTGCTCGCCACGGCGCGGGTGCGACTGCTACCGGTCGACGGTCTGCCCGACGGCCACCGGCGATGCCTGGGCCGGTCAACCGGCGGAAGCTTCCAGCAGCTTGCTCCGCAGCCGTAGCACCGCCCTGGTATGCAGCTGGCACACCCGGGACTCGGTGATCCCGAGCACCCGACCGATCTCGGCAAGGGTGAGGTTTTCGAAGTAGTAAAGCGAGACCACCACCCGGTCCCGGTCGGTGAGCTGTGAGACCGCCTCGGCGAGCAGGCGCCTACTCTCAATCGAATCGAGGAAGGCGCCCGGTTCGTCCACGGTGTCGTCAGGCAGCGTCTCAGCGAGCGACGTTCCACCGCAGCCCACGGCGATGAGTTCGTCCAGCGCGACCACACTGGTCAACTGGAGCTGAGCGTAGAGCTCCCGCAGGTCGGCAACGGTGATATCGAGCTCGGCGGCCACCTCGGCATCGGTGGCGGAACGCTGCAACCGGCTCTCCAAGCGTTCCAGTGCACGCTCCACCTCGCGGGCCCGGCTGCGCACCGAACGGGGCACCCAATCCTGGGCGCGCAACTCGTCCAGGATTGCTCCCCGGATCCGCTGCATCGCGTAGGTCTCAAACTTCAGACCCCGCTCGGGCTCGAACCGGTCGATAGCGTCCCAGAGGCCGAAGACTCCCGACTGCACCAGGTCCGCAATGTCGATGTGGGCGGGGAGTCCGGTCCCGACCCGCCCAGCCACGTACTTCACCAACGGCGCGTAGTGCAGAACCAACCGGTCACGCAACGTGGCGTCGCGCTCCCGCCCATAGGCCTGCCACAGCGCGACAATGCCGGCCTCGACCTCTCCGGCCCTGGCGTCGCCAGTCCCGTTGCAGTTCCGGGGCTCAGCCGGGGGTACAGCGGTCAGAATGCCGTCACGACCCCCGGAGTACTCAGGAACGGGGGTGGCTCCGGTCATGGATCGCCTTCAGCCTCTCGACAGTGACATGCGTGTAGAGCTGCGTGGTTGCGAGCGTAGCGTGACCAAGTAACTCCTGTACGGTGCGTAGATCGGCGCCGCCCTCCAGCAAATGAGTCGCGGCACTATGGCGCAGCCCATGCGGGCCCATGTCCGCGGCTCCCGGCACCGCGGCAACCGCATCATGCACGGCGGTCCGGATGATCCGTTGATCGACGCGGCGACCACGAGCTCCGAGGAATAGCGCCGCCGCCGAATGAGGCTGTGCGAGCGCAGGACGACCCTGCTCAAGCCAGCGAAACAGGGCGTGTTCGGCGGGTACCCCGTAAGGCACGGTGCGCTCCTTGGCGCCCTTTCCGAGCACCCGGACCAGGCGCCGCTGCTTGTCGAGATCGCCGAGGTCCAGGCCGCACAGCTCGGCCACACGGATGCCGGTCGCATACAACAGCTCCACCGCTGCGTGATCGCGCAACGCGATCGGATCCGCCTGGGCGGCACCCCGTTGCGCGGCGTACAGCGCCGCCGCTGCCTGCTCCGGGTGCAGTACTGCAGGCAAGGCGCGGTGCGGTCGCGGTGCTATCAGCCGCAGCCCCGGATCGTTGCCCAGCACACCAGTTCGAGTGGCCCAAGCGGTGAACGCACGCGCTGCCGCCACCCGTCGCGCCAGCGTGCTGCGCTGATGTCCGCTGCGGTGCTGCGCACCCAGCCAGCCGCGCAACAGCTGAAGGTCCAGCGCCGAGAGATCGTCGCGGCCCGCATCGACCAGGTACCGCAGCAGAGCTGTCACATCGCCGCGGTAGGCCCGCACGGTGTGCGGTGACAGTCCGCGCACCGCCCGCAGGTGAGCCACGAAGCGCTCCCGATGCGCACCCAGGTCGTCCGGCAGCGAATCGGGCGCCGGCGAGTCCTCGCTCACCGGCAGGACGCTGCGCTTTCGACAGCGCCACGTCAAGCACCGCCACGCCCAGAGCCGGAAGACTTCCGGCGCCAACCGCATACCCCGCACTCCACCAACCCCTGCAACTCCAGCAACGGTAGCGCGGCGCGCACCCGGTGCAGCGGCAGCCCGGAGTCGCGCACCAACTGCTCGGGATGCCGGGGAGTCCGCGCAGGCAGCGCCTCGTACACCGACAGCAGTTCGGGACTCAGCCCGTCAATACGCCGGCGGGGAATGGTCAGCGGCGGCGCGAGGTCCGCGCCGATCCGCCCCACCACCTCCACCACCTCCGCGGCTCGAGTCACCAACACCGCCTGCTCCTCACGTACCAGCGCGTGGCAGCCGACAGACATGGCCGACGTGATCGGACCCGGCACCGCCATCACGATCCGCCCCAGCGCGGCTGCGGCCGCGGCGGTGCGCCGCGCGCCGCTGCGGATCCCGGCCTCGACCACGACTGTGCCGGCCGCGAATGCGGCGATCAGGCGGTTGCGCACCAGAAAGCGATGTCGCGCGGGCCGGATACCCGGCGGGTATTCACTGATCACCGCGCCCTGCTGAGCGATCCGGTCCAGCAGGTTCTGATGGCCTGCCGGGTAGGCCCGATCCAGACCGCAGGCCTGCAC
>JALZCN010000114.1 GCA_030863045.1 Actinomycetota bacterium
TCGTCGGACAGTTGATCCAGATAGAGCCACTTCTCATAGCAGTCCACACCCAGGCGTTGGCTCATCCAGCAGCTGCTGGACATACTGCCGCGTTGCACGGTCTCCCCTATTCCGCAGAGTTTCAGAGGACAGAGAGCCAAGATCAGGCTTGTCCACGCCGCCGGACGTCAAGCCACGTCAGAGCCTGCCATCACCCGCCGTACAATCAACGCCGCGTGTCACGGCCCTGGTGACAAGCTGGTACACGGCACGCGGCACAGGTGCGGCACAGACCGTCTAGAGCGAGGGAGTCTGCCCAAGCCCAACCGAGCAACACTTGCCCAGCATGCTGGGCGGATGAAGAAGCTAGGCCCTCGTAGCTCAGGGGATAGAGCATCGGTTTCCTAAACCGTGTGTCGCAGGTTCGAATCCTGCCGGGGGCACCGCGTCTGAGCAGCGAAGATGGGCATAGGCTAGTGGCTTCAGAGCTCGCTTGGGAAGGGTTTGGGGAATGAACGTGCGCTAGCGTGACCTCATGGCAGGCCGCAAGCACCGTCCTCGTGGGCACATCGAGACCCGACCCAACGGCACGTTCCGTGCCGTCGTGTACGCCGGCATTGACCCGCTGACGGGCAGGGAGCGCTACCTCCGCAAGTCCGCGAGGACACACGCAGAAGCGCGGATGGAGCTGACCAAACTCCAGTCTCAGGTCGACGAGCAGCGGCACCCGCGCAGTGCGATCACCGTAGACCAGGTCATCGAGAAGTGGCTCGATGTGACCGAGCTGGAGGACACCACCCGCCAGCGCTACCAAGGTCTGATCCGTCTCTACATCAGTCCGATCTTCGGCTCGATGGTCGCGGCCAAACTCGACGCCGAGCTGCTGGAATGCTTTTACGCCCGGCTGCGCCGTTGCAACAAACTGTGCAGCGAGCGGTCAAAGGACCACGATTGCCGGCCCCTGTCCGCATCTACGGTGCGACAGATCCATTTCATCATTCGCGCCGCGCTGGACCGCGCCGTACGCTGGCGCTACCTCAGCAACAATGAAGCCGCGCTCGCCAAACCGCCAGCGTTCGAGCGACCCGACCCAGACCCACCATCCGCTGACGAGATCACCGCGCTGCTCAACGAGACTTGGCAGGACCCTGCCTGGGCCACGTTCCTCTGGCTGACGATGGTGTCCGGCTGTCGCCGCGGTGAGATGTGTGCACTGCGCTGGACCGATCTTGATCTCGCTCGCGGCATCATGACCGTGCAACGCAGCTACGCCCAGACCACTGATGGGAACCACGAGAAGCCGACCAAGACCCGGCAAAAACGCCGTGTTGCCCTCGACGCGCACACCGTCGAGCTCCTCACCACCTACCGCATGCAATTAGAGTCCGAGTGCACCGCACTCGGGATCGAACTGTCCCGAGACGCTTTCGTGTTTTCTAGAAGCCCCAATGGCTCCACTCCCCTGCTTCCCAGCAGCGTCAGCCATAAGTATCGACGCCTCGCAACCCGTCTCGGTCTGCGCAGCACCCGCATCCACGCCCTGCGCCACTACTCCGCCACCGAGCTGCTCACCGCGGGCGTTGACCTGCGTACCGTCGCTGGCAGACTCGGCCACGGCTCCGGTGGAGCAACCACGTTGCGGTTTTACGCCGCATGGGTTGATGAGGCCGATCGTCGAGCCGCTGACGCCATCGCCAGCCTCATGCCCAAACCAGACCCCACGCGACGAACACCACGTAATTCCTACGAGAAGGTCGCCGCCGAGCTCCGTGCTGCGATCGAATGCGGCGAATTAGCAGCTGGCGCACCGCTACCCACGTCCATCGAATTGGCCGCGCAACACAACGTCTCCGCCGGGACTGTCTGAATAACGGTGTAACTGGCCCGACACGCCGAGCTGTGCTTGGTGGGAAGGACCAGTAGTGACCGAGACGATCGAGCCCATGACGGCTGAGATTGATCAACAGCGACTCGCTCAGGAACTGGTAGATAAGGCCCGTGTTCAGGGTGTGGAGCTGGTGGGCGAGGGTGGTCTGCTCACTGGGCTGACCAAGTCGGTGCTCGAGACCGCGTTGGCGGTGGAGATGACCGAGCACCTGGGCTATGACAAGCACGACCCGATGGGCCGCAATGGTGGCAACTCGCGCAACGGCACCCGTACCAAGACGGTGTTGACTTCAGATCGGTCCGGTGGACATCGAGGTGCCCCGTGACCGGGAGGGCAGCTTCGAGCCGACCATCGTGCGTAAGCGCCAGCGCCGCCTTGATGGTGTGGATGAGATCGTGCTGTCGCTGACTGCCCGTGGGCTGACCACCGGAGAGATCGCGGCGCACTTCGCCGAGGTGTATGGCGCCACGGTCAGCCGCGACACCATCAGCCGGATCACCGACAAGGTCATCGAGGAGATGACCGAGTGGCGCCATCGGCCCCTGGACCGCGTTTACCCGGTGCTGTTTGTGGATGCGATCGTGGTGAAAGTGCGCGACGGACAGGTGGTCAATCGGCCCGTTTATGTGGTCATTGGGGTCACCGTCAATGGCGAGCGCGACATCTTGGGATTGTGGGCCGGTGATGGCAGCGAGGGGGCGAAGTTCTGGCTGGCCGTGCTGACCGAGATTAAAAACCGTGGTGTGGACGACGTATGCCTGGTCGTGTGCGACGGGCTCAAGGGTCTGCCCGAGTCGATCACCACAACCTGGTCATTCGCGCAGGTGCAGGCCTGCATCCTGCACCTAATCCGCAACACCTTCCGCTACGCCAGCCGCAAGGACTGGGACGCGCTGGCAAAGGATCTACGGCCGGTCTACACCGCGGTCAACGCCGAGCTGGCCGCGATGCGCTTTGAGGAGTTCGCCACCAAGTGGGGCACCCGCTACCCAGCGATCATCAAACTGTGGCGCACTGCCTGGGAGGAGTTCATCCCCTTCCTGGACTACGACGTCGAGATCAGAAAGATCATCTGCTCGACCAACGCTATCGAAAGCCTCAACGGCCGATACCGTCGAGCCGTACGGGCCAGGGGACACTTCCCCACCGACCAGGCCGCCCTGAAATGCCTCTACCTGGTCACCCGCTCCCTGGACCCCACCGGACGCGGCAAGACCCGCTGGGCCATCCGCTGGAAGCCCGCCCTCAACGCCTTCGCGATCACCTTCGAAGGCCGTATCGTCCCCAGCAACACCAATTAATCGATTACAGCCAGT
>JALZCN010000118.1 GCA_030863045.1 Actinomycetota bacterium
CTGACCGGGGCGGGGGGTGCCCCGGCTCCCCAGGCGCGGGCGGCGGTCTCCACCAGGGCGCGCACCAGCGCGGCAATCACCGCCGCGTGCTCAGCGTGCAGGCACACGTCGGCCACCCGCACCTCCACGGTGGGGAAGTTGCGGGACAGCCGAGCATCGAAGTAGATCATTCCTTCATCGATGACGGTGTCAGACTCGATCATGGCCCGCACCGCGGCGTGGTAGTGCTCAGCGCAGCCGAACAGCTCGGTCGGCCCGGCAGAGGGCCAGCGGTTCCACACCTGCGACCGGAAACTGGCGTAACTGGTGTCCTCACCTTGCCAGAACGGTGAGTTGGCGCTGAGCGCGAGCAATACTGGCAACCACACTCGGATGCGGTCCAGCGCCGCCACGGCCTCCTCGTCGGAGCTCACTTCCACATGGATGTGGCAAGCGCAGGTGAGTTGTTGTTCCGCAGTGAGGCCGAACTTATCGATCATCTCCTGGTATCGAGGATTGGGCGTGATACTGGGCATCACCGGCAATGGTGACGTTGCCAGGGCGGCTATCTGGGCGCCGCTGGATTCGGCTGCGCTGGCGGCGGCCCGCCGCGAGCGCCGGAGCTCGGACCCCAGCTCGTCGAGCGACGTGCACGGCCGGGTATTCGTCTCGACCTGCTGGCGAGCCAGCTCGGAGGTCAACACCTCATCTGCCGGCTCTTCACCATGGACCGTGGCCTCTTGCAGGACCGCGTTGGCAACCGCCAGCGCATGGCCGTCGGCCGGATCGACGAGCAGCAGCTCTTCTTCTACACCAACGCTTCGTGGCCCCATGCCGTCGGATTATCCAAGCTCTTCGCGATCATGCATATCGGGGCGCGGAAAGCGGGTCTGCGCTACCGTCTCACTCCACAGAACCGAAGACGATGTCTCTAAGACTTTTAGGTCCTGAGGTCGCCTTGCCCTCCGCCGCAAGCTTCGATCTCCAGGCAGCGCGCAGATCCTCGCTCACACCGGCGGACTGCGACAGCGGGGAGTCCGGGTCCAATCCCTGGAAACCGCAATTTACCTCAACGTTCATGCAGTGCTGGTCGGTGCACTCCCTGATGTCCGTTTTGGTGTGCTCTTCTTCGGTCCACGGAGTCCAACCACCGAAACCACCGCGCATCGCCACGAGCGCCGGCTTGCCCTCGTCCGGGGTGATGTCGGACTGCAGCGCCTTCTCCTGCTCTTGGCTCATAATGAACAGTCTATCTTCTTAGCAACGAAGTCGCATGGCGCCGCAGTTGCCGCAACGGACACCGACCGGCTCACAGTGCTCTTGTGACCCTCCGGGCAAGATGCTTACGTGGAGCCGGGCGCCATCTGCCAGCCCCCAGCGCGGCGCGCCCCGGTCCCATCACGTCTGAGGAGGAATGATGCGTCACCACACCGACGCGACAGCCGGTGCCGATGCCCCCGTCGACCAGCTGATCTCGCTCGGTGCGCGGGAGGTTGGGGACAGCTGCCTGGTGACGGTCGCGGGTGAGATCGACATGGTGACAACCCCGAACCTGCGTGCCTTCCTGCAGCAGCAACTCGAGCAGATGAGTTCGCTGCTTGTGATCGACCTGAGGGAAGTCGAGTTCCTCGGGTCCAGCGGCCTGGCTGTGCTGGTCGAGATTCTGGGCACGGCCCGCGAGCGCCAGCTCGGGCTGCGGCTGGTGTGCAATTCTCGCGAGGTGATCAGGCCGTTGGAGGCCACCGGGCTGACCGAACTGTTCGAGATTCACTCAGATCTCGATACTGCACTCCCGGCCGGCTGAGGAGCCCGACTGAGGAGTTAGCCGACGCGGCAATCCGGAGTAAGTTCACTTCATGGCGGAACTGCTGCGAACCGACCGACTTCTGGTGCGGGACTGGTCGGTGGCCGACGCCGAGGCAGCGCTGAAGATCTATGGCCATGATGACGTCAGCCGGTGGCTGTACGAGTACAAACGCATCCCCGACACAGCCACGATGCGAGTGGTGCTTCAGGGTTGGACCGCCGAACAAAGCGCCATGGTGCCGGGCACTGGTCGGTGGGCTCTAGTTCTGCTTGATGGAGGCGCGCTTGTCGGCGGGATCACTCTGTTGCCGATGCCCGTGCCCGAGGCGGATGTCGAGATCGGCTACCAGCTTGCCCCGGAGTACTGGGGCCAGGGTTACATCACCGAGGTTGTGCGGATGCTGGCGCGCTGGGCCTTTGCGCATTCACTGGTTGAGTTGTTCGCGCTGGTAGCCCCGGACAACACCCGTGCAGCGGCTACCGCGCGGCGGATTGGGATGGAATGGGTCGGCGAGAGCGACAAGTATCACCGCAGGCCCCTGCAGGTGTTCCGGCTACGGCCCGACGACCTGTTCTCCGCCGGAAACCCACGGTGGCTGGCGCCCTGACCGGAGCACGTCAGAAGTAGACCCGGGTGACCCAGTCCGCCACGCAACCCGGTTTGGTACCGCCTTCGATCTCCAGCGTGGCCCGCACCACGAGTTGCAGGCCGCCGGTGGCCTCGGTGACCTCGGCAAGCGCGACGTCGGCCCGCACCTTGGAACCAACCGGGACCGGGGCGGGGAAGCGCACTTTGTTCAGCCCGTAGTTGATGACCATCGTGGCGCCCTGAACCCGATAGGTCTGATTAATCAAATGCGGCAACAACGATAGGGTGAGGAAGCCGTGCGCGATGGGCGTGCCGAATGGGCCGGCTGCGGCGCGTTTCGGATCGATATGGATCCATTGGTGGTCCTCGGTTGCCTCCGCGAAGGCGTTCACGCGCTGCTGGTCGATGGTCATCCAATCGCTTGTGCCCAGCTGCTCGCCGGCCGCGGCTTGCAACTCGTCAGCCCCGGTGAACACCTTCATCACCGATCACTCTCCTGTCATTGATAATTCGGGGCAGTTAGCTCGATCTGGGACACCGGTTCCAGCTGGCCATTACTCCCGCTGTTTTCGATGACGAGCTCGGCCTTCCGATCCGAAAACACCAGGGTGGCGACCGCGTTGCCGAACGTGGGGCCACTGAATAGACGCCAGGATAGTGTCGGATCGGGCACCCCGTAGCGGCGAACCATACTGCGAACCACCGCAACCAACGGACCGAGCCAGGCGGCTCGCATCGGCACTGCGACGTACCACGGGACGCTGTGGCGCACCGGCGAGCACACCAGTTGATAGACGGGCGATCCGTCTACTGGTCCGCTGAACTCAGCTCGTGCCACATAACTGTGGTGCACATCGCCGGACAGCACGCTGATCGTCGCGGGCGCATCGGGCGCGACCGAGACCCGCCGCAGCAACGCGCCAAGCCGGTCGAAGGAGTTCCGGAAGGCCGCCCAGTGCTCGAGGTCGATGGCCTGACGGATGCGCTCACCCAGTGCGCTGCCGCGCGCGCAGGCCACCTCGTTGGCCGACTGCACATCATGGATCGCCGGAGCCAGCAACCATGGCAGCGAGCTACCGACCAGCACATGCTCAGCTTGGTGGGCGTCCTCGCTGACCGCGTCCTCCAACCAGGAGAACTCCGCATCGTCGAGCATCGTGCGCCGACCCTCGGTCAAAATCCGTCCACATCGGGTGTCCACCACAACCAGCCGCACTGCGTCGAGGTCCCAGCGAAAGCTCCACCGGATCGCCGAGGGATCGGCATCGGCAGCGACGGCCATCGCCTGCAGCACTGGCCAGGTGTCCCCGTCGGCGTCCTGAACAGCGCGCCAGGTCGGGTCGGAATGGCGCTCCTCAGGAGGCAGGTTGCCGATGTGTTGATAGATCCAGTAGGCGGCGAGCGCTCCCTGGATGCGTCGGGACCACCAAGGCTGCACAGTCACCCATGCGCGCCAAGCCGATGACGTGTTCCAGTCGTCCCGAACATCGTGGTCATCAAAGATCATCGCGGTGGGCACGGTGGACATCAGCCACCGGATTTGAGCGCCTGACCAGCTGTCCCGGTACAGCCGGGCGTACTCGGTGAAATCCGCGATCTCGTACTCGGGAGAGGCAGTGCTGCCCCGCCGGCGCGAATGCAGCCAGCGTCGGATCTGCGAGGTTGGGTCGTCGGCGTAGACCTGGTCGCCAAGCAGCAGCAGCGCGTCAGGCCAGTCCTGCGGCGCCATGTCGGCCATCCTGCTGGCTATGACATCCAAAGCGTCGATACCGTGAGCAGCGGCTGAGCTCGGGCCATCGGATCTGGCGTGACGGCACGAGCCGAAAACCAGCCGCACCGGGGTACTGCCACCCCGGGTGCGGATCCGGCTGTCCGGCCACGGTGAACCGGGCGCAGGCCAGGCGAGCTTCCCGTTCAGGCGCACCTGGTAGGGAGTGACCGAACCCGGTTCCAGCCCGGTGACTTCCACCAGCGCGTAATGCTGCTCGCGAACGGTGAATGTCGATGTCCGGCAGCCCAATATCTCCACCTCTGCCGGGCGATCAGTCTGTACCCACACCGCCGCGGTCGTCCTGTCTACATGTCGCAACGCCGGCCCGAGCAGCAACCGGGTGGAGGCGGATGACGACGGCGTGGTCACCGTTCCTGCCTACCGCAGTAGGTCCGGTTGCGCGAGGATAGCGGCAATGGTGATGAATCGTCCCTCGGCGGGGGCGAGGATGGGCACGCCAGCCGGACGGTGGGTGCTGCTGGCAACGATTTCCGGATCGGGCATGGCCTTGCTCGACGCGACAGTGGTGAACATCGCGCTGCCCTCGATCGCCAGTGACTTCGGCACCGATTTCCGGACGCTGCAGTGGATCGTCAACGCCTACACCCTCACCTTGGCCGCCCTTATCCTGCTGGCCGGGGCACTCGGAGACCATTTCGGGCGGCGTCGGATCTTTCTCCTCGGAGTGGTGTGGTT
>JALZCN010000133.1 GCA_030863045.1 Actinomycetota bacterium
ACCACGTACCGGCACAGCACAGGCGGGGTGAAGAAGGCTCCGCGCGCTTTTCTCGCTTCCGCGGTGTCGGAGCGGAGGTGGAAGGTCACGCGGCGTAGTTCGCCTTAGGGCCACGACAAGTTAAGGAACGCTCGCCGCCCCGGCTTCACACAGCGATGACCGAGGGCCGTCCACTCCATTGCGGCGGCCCCGTTGCCGTCAGCCGGTGGGTACGGTCGAACGCGATGCTGTCACCCGGTGCGGGCCCTACCGCGTTGGCTCCGACTGGCGATGAGCGGTGGCAGGAGAGGCGGGTCGGCCGTTCGACGATGTGGAAGGGCGGCGTGGGGCAGGTGGTGCGGATGCCTCCCAGGCGCGGGCGTAACGGCGCGCGCCTGGGTGGGGGACATCGCGGCTGCGGTACACGACGTAGGGTCGGGTCAGGTAGCCCAGCGGTGCGCTGAAGACGTGCACCAGGCGGGTGTAGGGCCAGACGGCCAGCAGGACCAGCACCACCAGGTTGTGGATCTGGAAATTGAGCGGGGTGCCCGCCATCAGCTCTGGCTGCGGCGAGAGGGTGAACAGGCTGCGGAACCAAGGTGACACTGTCGCCCGGTAGTCATAGCCGCCGCCGATCAGATTGCTGCCCACGGTGTTCAGCATCCCGCTCACGATCGCGGCGCTCAGCAGCAGGTACATGCCCTTGTCGAGGGTGGTGGTGGCCTTGCGCACCGCCGGCACGGTGATCCGCCGGTACAGCAGAATTGCCAGCCCGGCGACCGTGGCCAGGCCGGACAGCGTGCCAAAGGACACTGACAGCAGGTGGTACGCATGCTCGGAGACGCCCAGCGCCGCGGTCCAGCTCGCCGGGATGATGATGCCCAGTACGTGCCCGAACAGTACCGCCAGCAGCCCGAAGTGGAACAACGGGCTGCCCAACCGGAGCAGCCGGCTCTCGTAGAGCTGGGAGGATCGCGTGGTCCAGCCGAACTGGTCATGCCGGTAGCGCCAGAGATGACCGAGCACGAAGGAGGTGAACGCCACGTAGGGCACTGTGATCCACAGCAGCGTGGTCACCGGCGTCCTCCCATCTGCTCGGCCAGCATCGGGTCCATCCCGAATGGCTCCAGACCTACTTCTTCCTCCGGAGGGCCCTGCGCAGCCAGCTCGGCGACCCGACGTCGATCGGACACGGTGAGCGCCGGGAGGGTGGCGCACACGGCGTCGAGCACTGCGAGATAGGGCGACCCGCTTTCGGCCAGGGACTGCCTGAGCAGTTCGACCACCGGGCGGTACTCGATGAGCAGGCGCCGACCGACCACCGGATCGACAGTTGCAGCGAACTCCAGTACCACCGCGAGATGGTCCGGCAACTCGTGCTCGCCCAGCGTGGCACCCGCGGTGCGGTAGGCGTGCTTGAACCGCAGCAGCGCCATGCCGCGTTTGCGTGTGTCGCCATAGGCGTAGTAGCTCAAATACAGGCAGTTGCGCCGCCGCAGGTCGAAGGTCTCGACATAGTGGGTGGCCAGCTCGGTCGACGGTGTCCGCCGGACGTGGTCCACGAAGTCCACCAGCGCGGGCCCTGCCGGGGCCGGCAGCGATCCGGCTCCGGCGTGCAGCCCATCCAACATGTTCAAGGTCTGCTGCGTCGGGTAGTCGAGCAACAGCGCGGCGATCCGCCACACCACGCGCTGACCCAGTTCGGCCTGCGCATCGGTGGACTCCTCGGGCTTCCGGCGGCCCAGCCAGGCCGGGCTCATCGGATGGACTCCGCTGTGGGCGCCGGGTCCGGCGCTGCACCGTTCATTGCGCCATCGGTGTCCGGCTCTGGAGAGGCCGGCGCGGCGGGGAAAAGGCCATTGGTGCTCTGGCCGTCCCAGTTGAGCAGGTTGATCCGACGCCCCTTGTCCGCAGGCGCCGCGGCGCCGTTAGCGTCGGCCGATTGCGCCGTCAGGTCGAACTTGTCGTCCATGACATCGAAGGCGGTCATGCCCGGACCGCCATCGGACTCCAGGCTGCACCCGGTGGCCAGGGCATCCAGCCGGTGCGCATCCGAGCCTGCTGCACTGGGGATGACGTAGCGCTGCTCGTACTTGGCGATGGCCAGCAGCCGGTACATCGACTCGATCTCGGCCGGTGTCAGGCGTACCGACTCGGCGATCTCCGGTCGGACCGGCTCCCCGAGGTTGACCTTCCGCATGTATGCGCGCATCGCGGCCAGCCGTTGCAGCGCGGCGCGCACCGGGCCGACATCGCCGGCAGTGAACAGCTCTGCCAGGTACTCCACCGGGATGCGCAGCGCGTCGATCGCGCCGAACAGGTTGCCGGCGTCCTCGCCGTCATGTCCGGTGGTCGCCAACACGTCCACCACCGGGGACAGCGGCGGGATGTACCAGACCATCGGCATGGTGCGGTACTCCGGATGCAGCGGCAGCGCCACCTGGTAGTCGACGATCAGCTGGTAGACCGGGGACGCCTGCGCAGCCTCGATCCACTCCTGAGAGATGCCGGATCGCTCGGCCTCGGCAACCACCCGCGGGTCGTGTGGGTTGAGGAACACGCCCAGTTGGGCGGGATAGAGCTCCTGCTCATCGGGCACAGACGCCGCGGCCAGCACCGCGTCCGCGTCGTAGAACACCACTCCGATGTAGCGCAGTCGCCCGACGCAGGTCTCCGCGCACACCGTAGGGATGCCCACCTCCATCCGCGGGTAACAGAACGTGCACTTCTCGGCTTTGCCGGTCCTGTGGTTGAAGTAGATCTTCTTGTACGGGCAGCCGGTGACACACTGCCGCCATCCGCGGCAGCGGTCCTGGTCGACCAGCACGATGCCGTCCTCGCTGCGTTTGTAGATCGCACCGGACGGGCAGGACGCCGCGCAGGAGGGATTGAGACAGTGCTCGCAGATCCGCGGCAGGTAGAACATGAAGGTCTGCTCGAACTCCAGCTTCACCTTGTCAGACACCTTGGCCAGCACCGGGTCGCGGCTGATCTGCTCGGGGCCACCGCCCAGGTCGTCGTCCCAGTTGGCGCCCCACGTGACCTTGGTGTCCTCGCCGGTGATCAGCGATCTGGGCCGGGCCACCGGGGTGGTGTCCGATGGCGGTGCGGACAGCAGGTTGTCGTAGTCGTAGGTCCACGGCTCGTAGTAGTCGGCCACCGTCGGCAGGTCGGGATTGGCGAAGATGTTCAGCAGCCGCTTGAACCGTGAGCCTGAGCGCAACGTCAGCCGGCCGCGCTTGGTCAGCGTCCAGCCGCCCTTCCATCGCTGCTGATCCTGGTACTGCCGGGGATACCCCTGACCGGGACGGGTTTCGACGTTGTTGAACCACACGTACTCGACGCCGCTTCGGTTGGTCCAGGCCTGCTTGCAGGTGACGCTGCAGGTGTGGCAGCCGATGCACTTGTCCAGGTTCATCACCATGGCCAGCTGTGCCATCAGTTTCATCGGCTCACTCCGCAAGCTTCGTTCGGCATCATCAGTACTGCACTTCCTGGCTGCGGCGACGGATGGTGGTGACCTCGTCACGTTGGTTGCCGGTGGGGCCGTGGTAGTTCAGCGCGAAGGACTGCTGGGCGTAGCCGCCGATCAGGTGCGACGGCTTGATCATCAACCGGGTCAGCGCGTTGTGGATGCCGCCGCGCTTGCCGGTCTTCTCGATGCGGGGCACGTCCACCGCCCGGTCCTGGGCGTGGTACATGAACACGGTGCCCTCGGGCATCCGATGGCTCACGATCGCCCGGGCGACCACGACGCCGTTGCGGTTGACCGCCTCGATCCACTCGTTGTCCTTGACGGCGATCTTGGTGGCGTCCACGTCGGAGATCCAGATGGTCTGCCCGCCGCGGGACAGCGTGAGCATGTGCAGGTTGTCCTGGTAGGACGAGTGAATCGACCACTTGGAGTGAGGGGTGAGGTATCGAACGGTGACCGACGGGTGTCCGTTCAGGCCGGCCGCCCCGATGCCGGGTTCGCCGAACAAACCGGTCATGTCCAGTGGCGGGCGGAAGATCGGCATCTGCTCACCGAGCTCGGACATCCAGTCGTGGTCAAGATAGAAATGCTGCCGGCCGGTCAGCGTGTGCCACGGCTTGAGCCGCTCGGTGTTGATGGTGAACGGAGCGTAGCGGCGGCCGCCGGTCTCGCTGCCCGACCATTCCGGCGAGGTGATCACCGGCACTGGGCGGGACTGGGTGTCGGCGAAGGTGATCCGCTTGCCCTCGTTCTCGGCGGCGAGGTCGGCAAGCTTGGTGCCGGTGCGCCGCTCCAGAGTTCGGAAGCCCTCGGTGGCCAGCCGTCCGTTCGTGGTGCCCGACAGGGCCAGGATGGCTTCGGCCGCGTGGGTGTCCTTGACCAGCGACGG
>JALZCN010000135.1 GCA_030863045.1 Actinomycetota bacterium
GAATATGAACTCCATGTTACGTATACCGCACCGTCAACTCGGCGGCGACGTGAGCATAGGCGTTCCTTCTTGAAGGCCAAGAAACCACCGTATAGGGTGAGCGCGAAACCTCCCTAAATGTGGAATATCACCCGAAGAGGTGCGCCGGTGCCCGATGTCCGCCATAATAGATCGAGTGCCGGAATAGATACCGGCTTCGCCGATTCCCTGCTGCGCATGGGCAAGTATTTCCAGCGTGGGGAAGCGTCCGCAGATCTGCGGACCTTACATCAGATCGGCGGCCGGTCAGCAGATGTTTTCTATCGTGATCGATGGGCCTACGACAAGGTGGTGCGCTCCACTCACGGAGTGAACTGCACCGGTTCATGTTCCTGGAAGATCTATGTCAAGGACGGGATCATCACGTGGGAAGCACAGCAGACCGACTACCCCTCGATCGGCCCTGACAAGCCCGAGTATGAACCCCGCGGTTGCCCGCGGGGAGCGTCGTTCTCCTGGTACACCTACTCGCCGGCGAGGGTGCGTTACCCGTACGTGCGTGGCACGCTGCTGGAGCTGTACCGGGAAGCCAAACAGCGGCTCAAGGATCCGGTGCTGGCGTGGGCCGATGTGGCCGACGATCCCGAGAAGGCCCGCCGGTACAAGGCGGCGCGCGGTATGGGCGGGTTCGTGCGCGCCGAGTGGTGGGAAGCCGTTGAGATCGTCGCGGCTGCCCATGTGCACACGATCAAACATTACGGTCCCGACCGAGTCGCCGGCTTCTCGCCGATCCCGGCGATGTCGATGGTCAGCCATGCCGCCGGCGCCCGGTTCATCTCGCTGATCGGCGGGGCGATGCTGTCCTTCTACGATTGGTACGCCGATCTTCCGGAGGCCTCCCCGCAGGTGTTCGGCGACCAGACCGACGTGCCGGAGTCCGCCGACTGGTTCGACGCCGGCTACCTGATCATGTGGGGTTCCAACGTCCCGGTTACCCGAACCCCGGATGCGCACTACATGACTGAGGCCCGTTACCGGGGACAGAAGGTGGTGGTCGTGTCGCCGGACTACGGCGACCACACGAAATTCGCCGATGAATGGTTACCGGCGCGGCCAGGCACCGATGCCGCGCTGGCCATGTCCATGGGTCACGTGATCCTCAAGGAATTCTTTGTCGACCGGCAGACCCCCCGCTTCACCGACTATGTCAAGCAGTACACCGATCTACCATTCCTGATCACTCTGGACAAGCGAGGCGACGCGTACCTTCCGGGCAAGTTCCTCACCGCGGCCGATCTGGGTGAGGCCGGTGACGGCGCCGAGTCGCAGACCGTGCTGCTGGACACGGCAACCGGTCGACCGGTGATCCCGAACGGCTCGCTAGGTCACCGGTTTACCCGCTCCGGCGAAGGCCGCTGGAATCTCGACCTGGACGGCGTGGACCCGCTGCTCACCGTATACGGCGACACCAGCGACGTAGCAGATGTGGACCTCCCGCGATACGACACCGCGGAGGCCGGCGTGCTGCGCCGCGGGGTGCCGACCCGGACCGTCGCCGGCAAGCTGGTCACCACGGTGTTCGATCTGCTGCTGGCTCAGTACGGGGTGCACCGGCCGGGTCTGCCGGGCACCTGGCCCACCGGCTATGACGACGCCGAGCAGCCGTACACCCCGGCCTGGCAGGAGCCGATCACCGGAGTACCGGCGGCCGCGGCGGAGCGGATCGGCCGGGAGTTCGCCGACAACGCCGAGCGCTCCGGCGGTCGGTCCATGATCCTGATGGGCGCGGGCACCAACCACTGGTTTCACTCCGATCAGATCTACCGGTCGTTCCTGGCGTTGGTGATGCTCACCGGATGCCAGGGAGTCAACGGCGGCGGCTGGGCACACTACGTCGGCCAGGAGAAGTGCCGGCCGATCACCGGTTGGTCGACGTTGGCCTTCGGCCTGGACTGGCAGCGCCCGCCGCGGCAGATGCAGGGCACCGTGTACTGGTACCTGGCCACCGACCAGTGGCGCTACGACCCATTCACCGCCGAAGTGATGGCCTCCCCACTGGCCCAAGGGCGCTTCGCCGGGCGCACCGCGGCGGACAACATCGCGCTGGCCAGCCGGCTGGGTTGGATGCCCAGCTATCCGACGTTCAACCGCAACCCACTGGATCTGGCCGACGAAGCGCAGCGCCTGGGCAAGGACGCCGCCCAGCATGTCGTCGACGGGCTGTCCACCGGGCATCTGCGGTTCGCCTGCGAGGACCCGGACGCACCGGAGAACTTCCCGCGCTGCCTGACGGTGTGGCGGGCCAACCTGCTCGGTTCCTCGGCCAAGGGCAACGAGTACTTCCTGCGCCACCTGTTGGGTACCGAATGCAACCTGCGCGCACAGGACCGCACTGGAATGCGTCCGGTCGAGGTCGCCTGGCGCGACGAGGCGCCGGTCGGCAAGCTTGGTGCCGGTGCGCCGCTCCAGAGTTCGGAAGCCCTCGGTGGCCAGCCGTCCGTTCGTGGTGCCCGACAGGGCCAGGATGGCTTCGGCCGCGTGGGTGTCCTTGACCAGCGACGG
>JALZCN010000144.1 GCA_030863045.1 Actinomycetota bacterium
GGCATGATCCGCCGGTGGCGCTTCGGTTGATCTACTTGATGTTCTCCAAGCTGGTGGGCTGGATGGTGCTGCGCGCCCGATCCGACACCACAAACGAGATCGAAATCCGGCACTGTTGCATTGAGCGATCGGTCCACCCGAGCTGGTCCGTCTGCTCGCCCAGAAGCCACGTAGCAGGCCTTCGAATGTCCGGTTTGTTATGGTTCTTCAAGGCGTCTGAGGGGTCTGCCTCGTTGCTTCGGTGCAGGGCGAGGGCGCCCTGCGCCTTAATGCAACAGTGCCTCCCCAGACACCCAGTCACCAACATGAGAGCACGTCTCCTCGCAGGCGTCGGATCCCGCCAGCCCGCGCCTAGGGTGACGCATGTCAACGGCAACCAATGACACGGGCGACGCGGAATGGGGGAGTCAATCAGACAAGCCGGGCTGTCAGAGCAACGTCTCATGCGGTCCCCCAGTCAATTTTCGTCGGGTTCTGTGGCCACATGTCGCCGTTCTGGTGGACATGAACTCCGGACGGGGGCGAGAGCGGACCTTGCTTGAGGGCGTTATTAAGTTTGACGGTCAGCCTGGACGGCCGAGCATGGTCGGGTGAGCGATCGTTGGCCCAAGGGGCTTATTGTCCGCCCACTGTCCCTCGACGATGCCCGACAGATCGCCAGGTGGAGGTATGACGGGCCATGGCAGGTTTACAATCCCCGTCCGAAAGACGGACTGCTAGATCCTGACCAAGGGTATTGGGCAGTCGCCGGGATTGGTGGCGGTCGGCTGGTCGGATTCTGCTGTGCGGGGGCAGAGGCAAGAGTGCCCGGGCTGGCAGAGGAGCCCGGCCTGCTCGACGTGGGGGTCGGGATGGACCCGGCATGGGTCGGTGGTGGACATGGTGCAGCGTTTGGGCAGGCGGTGGTGAACCACTTCCGACGGGAGCACGCCATCGAGGGGCTGCGAGCGGTTGTCCAGTCATGGAACCAGCGCAGCCTGCGCCTGACCCGCAGGCTGGGCTTTGTCGAGGTGGGAAGACACGTCTGCACCCAAGACGGCCGCGTCGTCGAGTATGTGGTGGTTGTGGCCAGGTAGTGCCGTGGAAGCTCAACAAAAGCAGCGGCCCCCTCCTTGAGCTGCTTGACAAGAAGCGCCGTTGAGACACGGTTTAGTCAAGCTCCCTGTCCGTGGTTGTGATGAGCTTTAATCCTGTAACTGGCGACTGGCGGGGCAGGTTGCTGCGGCACATGGTGGTTGCGAGGTGAGCTCGTCCCTACGCCGATCCCGGCCGTGCGAAGATCGCTAGAAACCCGAAGATCGCTAGAAGCACTTTCGTAAAGTGAACATTCATGAGTAGACACATCCGTCAGCACGACCGCTTGTGTCGGCGCAGTCATGTGGCTGGTGCAGCCGCTCACTGTGTTGGCTGAGTTTGTTGCCGCGGCCAAGGTGACTGTGCCTTACAGCTTTGTTGACAACACCATCAGCGATCTGGGAACCACTACTTGCACCTCGATCGAGTATCCTTTCGGTCTCTCTCAGTGTGTTCCCCATGGGACAGCCTACTCAATGGCTCTTTTATCATTCTCGATCTCTTCACTGCCCTCGGTGTGATCCTAATTCGCCGCTTACTGCCGCCCGGGCCGGCCACGACAAGCTCAGTGATGTTGTGGGTGATCTCCGGTGTCAGTTCGATAGCCACCGGTCTCGTGCCCCTGGATCAAAATCTCATTCTCCACGTGCTTGTGTTGGAGCCCGTCTTCTACGCCCAGCCACTGGCGATAATCACTCTCAGCCTCGCCTTTCGCCCTCACCATCCCGCACTCACATGGTCTGGCCTAGCTGTCGGTGTCATCACCTTGGCAGGACCACAGCCTCTCTTGCCCGTCCTGATAATCCCAACCTCGGCGGTATGCTGGAGCGGGTAGCGCTGTGGCCCGTTTATATCTGGATGGCCGTCGTCGCTATTGCCGTGCTGCGTACACCTCGCAACCAGCGACAAGCGTTTGTATCGCGCAATCGCGCCGGCATGCTCGCGTGGGATAGACGGTGTGATAGATGAACTCGTACGGAATGCAGGATTGAGCACCTGAGCTTGCTAAATCGTCAGCGGATCAGCTAGACGAGTGATCTCTCATAACAGCGATAGATCACCGGTGAGGGCATCGATTTCCCCATGCCATCACCCACGGTGACGTCCAGCAGACCACCATTGCTTTCGGTTACGTGCACGGCGCGTTGTCGTTCTTCCGGAACTCATACGGCGCATTCGCCGGCTACCGAGCGACCCTCAACCGCTTGACGGGTTGCTCGATGCGAACAGCCAGACGCGCGCCCTGCCCACCGTGACCATCACAGAACGCCCCGAGGGACTAGACGTCGAGCATCTGACAGTGCGCCGACCCGACGGAGCGCCACTCGTCGAAAATTTGACCCTGCACCTAAGTCCCGGCCAGACATTGCTGGTCACCGGTACCTCCGGCTGCAGCAAGACCACTTTGCTGCGCAGCCTGGCTGATTTATGGCCCTACGCCCACGGCACCGTACGCCGACCCACCGCACGCCACGCCTTGTTCTTACCCCAGCACCCCTACCTCCCCCCTGGGCGGCCTGCGCACCGCGCTGATCTATCCACACTCCCGCACGTAGTGGGCGATGAGCAGGTGCACGAAGCATTGCGAATGGTCCAGCTGGGCCACGTGGAGAACCAGATCGACGACGAGGTCAATTGGTCCCGCATCCTGTTCACCGGAGAGCACCAGCAC
>JALZCN010000147.1 GCA_030863045.1 Actinomycetota bacterium
GTTCGGCGGCGGGGAACGCTACCCGCTCGAGCTCGCCCGTGCACTCGCGGCCGAGGTCGACTGCGAGCTAGTGACCTTTGGTCAGTACCCGCGCGTGGTCATCGATCCGGAAAGGTTGCGGGTGCGCGTCTTGCGCCCGCTGGCTTACCTGCCGCGTCATCCCGCCCACCCGTTGTCACCGGGCCTGCCGGCGGCACTTCGCGGCGCCGACATAGTGCATACCCACCATCTGCGGAGTACGCCGAGTCGCCTTGCCGCGGTAACCGCCCGGGTGTCGGGCCAGCGGCTGGCGGTGACCGACCACGGGTTGGGCGGTGGCGACTGGGCCGGACTGCTGCCCCGCCTGTTCGACCGATTCCTGACCGTGTCCCGACACTCGGCGCTGACGCTAGGTGCGCCGGCGGAGCGGACGACCGTGATTTACGGGGGTGCTGATCCGCGCCGGTTCCATCCCGAGGACAGCGATCGGCGGGACGGGGTGCTTTTCGTCGGCCGGCTGACCCCCCACAAGGGTGTCGATCTACTCATCCGGGCGCTGCCGGCTGGCGCCGAGCTGCTCTGCGTCGGAACCACTGGTCACGACCCCCGGCCCCCCGAAAGCGGTTATGGCGATCTACTGCGCCGGCTCGCCGCTACGCGGCCGGTGACGTTCACCGGTGAGGTCCCAGACCAGCAACTGCCGGTGCTGTACCGCCGCGCCCAGGTGATGGTTCTGCCCTCGGTGCAGGTCACCTGCTACGGCCGCCACGTCGGGATCTCCGAGCTACTCGGCCTGTCGGTACTGGAGGCGATGGCGAGCGGCACACCGGTCGTTTGCAGCCGGCTCGGTGGACTACCCGAGGTAGTTCAAGATGGCGAGACCGGATTCCTCGTGACGCCAGGCGATGTTGAGGAACTGCACGACCGGGTCGCGACGCTGCTCGGTGACCCGAGACGGGCCGCGCAGATGGGTCGCCGCGGACGCGAGCTGGTGCTCGAACGCTTCACCTGGCAGGCGTGCGCGGCCCGTTGCCTCACGGCGTATCAAGACCTGCTGCGCCGCTGACCCGACCCGCCACCGGTCGCCAGCGGCGCCCGATAGCCGCCGAAGGCGTCGGCGGACTCCCACACCCGCACCGCGAGAACGTCTCCGCCCGCCCCCCGCAAGGCATCTGCCAGCCTGGCGTGCACCCAGCCGGCGAACACCTCGACGGTGACGGCCTCTGTACCCTCCGGCCGGATCTGCTCCAGGTCCCGCCCATCGACCTCAGCAATGATCTCAGCCAGGGCCTTCTCGAGCACATCCAGGTCACACACCATGCCGCGCTCATCGAGCTCCCGGCGCTCGACGATAACCTCCACCCGGTAGTCGTGAGCGTGCAGTTCGCCCTCAGGACCGGATACGCCGGGCATGATGTGAAAGGCGCGCACCCGGCGCGCGGTACCGACCTCATGCACGCCGCTATTCATAGCACGGCTACCGGTAGCTGAGGGCAGCGTGCAGCAGGCCTGATTCGCCGCGATCGACGGCAGCATAGGCCAGCGCCGCATCCTCGAAAGGGAATACGTGAGTAGCAAGGACCTGCACCGGCAGCTCCTCGAGCAGCCGGCGAGCAGTGGCCCGGCGTCGGTCGCGGGTCCAAGCCGCACTCAGCCCGGCCGGAATCGTGCTTACCTGGGTACTGCGGATGGTGAGGCGCCGCCGGTGGAACTCGCCGCCCAGGGGCAAGGTGACCGGTCGAACGCCGTACCAGGAGGCGACCAGCGCGGTGCCCTCGTGCGCCAGCAGCGGGAAGGCGGCCCCGAGCGCGGCCGGGTCACCGCTAACCTCGATCACGAGTGGTACCCCGTCACCGTTGGTCTCCGCCATTACGACCTGCTCAAGGTGATCAGGGGAGATTGCGGCGACCCCAAACCGTGCCGCCACCTCGCGCCGCCATGGCAGGAGCTCGGCGGCGACCACCCGTGCCCCGGCCCGTAGCAGCAGAGCCGCGGTGAGGATGCCTACCGCGCCAAGGCCGACAACGACCACCGGCTGCTCCAGCACGTTGCCCGCGTCGAGCGTGACCTGCAGCGCAGTCTCGAGAAGGGGGAATAGCGTGCCCAGCCGGGGATCGACAGCCCCGAGCGGGATGGCCTCCGCGGCGTCAACCACGAACAAGTCCTGATGCGGGTGAAACGCGAAGACAACACTTCCCACTGCGGTTGCCGCGCGGGAAACCTCCACGCGTCCCACGCAGCTGTAACCATAGCGAAACGGGTAACCGAACCGACCCGACAGCGCGGGAATCGACGAGTCGAGCGGGAGCTGCGGGTCGATCTCGGCGCGATAGGCGAGCATCTCCGTGCCAGCGCTGACCCCGGAGTACAGCGTGCGCACCAGCAACTGCCCATCCCTGGGCTCGGGCACCTCGTGCTCGCACAACTCCACCCGTCGGGGGCCAACGAACGTCACGGCTCGTCCCTGCACGTCCCCGCTCCTATCAGTTCCCGCTTGCTGACGGTGGCACGCCCTCGTTTACTCGTGAAGGCTCACCTTAGGTGCGGAGAGGGGTCCTGGGTGGACGGTGTACGCGAGGTGGCACGGGTGGAGCTGCCGACTCAGTTCGGGGAGTTCCAGGCGAGGGCCTTCGAGGTTTCCTCCGGGCTGGTCTATCTCGGGCTGGTAAAGGGTGATGTGGTGAGCGCCGCTGCCGTGCTGACCCGGTTGCACTCGGAGTGCCTGACTGGAGACGTGCTGGGTTCCTTGCGCTGCGACTGCGGGGTCCAGCTTCGCCTCGCGCTGCGCAGGATCGCAATCGAAGAGCGCGGGCTATTGCTCTATGTAACCGGGCACGAGGGGCGCGGCGTGGGTCTGGTCAACAAGCTGCGGGCCTACATCGAGCAGGATGGTGGCGTCGACACATTGGACGCCAATGTGCGGCTCGGGCTCCCGATTGACGGCCGGCGATACGACGACGCTGCGGCCGTGCTGCATGCAGTCGGCGTCGGCTCGGTGCGGCTGCTCACAAACAATCCGGACAAGGCGCGCGGGCTGCGCGAGGCGGGCATCACGGTGGAGGGGATGGAGCCGCTGCAGACAGCGGCGCACCACCGCAACGTGGGCTACCTGCGCACCAAGAAGCGGCGATTACACCACGTCGAGCCCGCCGGTGAGGCGCTGGACACTGCACCGTCGGCACCGCCGGACGCCATCGGCCTCCTCGGCGATGTACAGCCGCCGGCTGATCGCCCATATCTGGTGTTGAAGTACGCCCAGTCCCTCGACGGGCGGATTGCGACCGCCACCGGTGACTCGAAATGGATCAGCGGCGAGGAAGAGCGCATCGTCTCGCACGCCCTGAGGGCGGCCTGTGACGCGGTCATGGTGGGGGTGGGCACGGTGCTGCGGGACGACCCGCGGCTGACCGTCCGCCTCGTGCCTGGCGCGTCGCCGCTGCGGGTGGTCCTCGACTCCACGCTGCGAATCCCCTCGACGGCGCTGGTGCTCGTCGGAGACCCGGTCACCGTCGTGTTCAGGACCGACCGAGCTGCCTACAGCGATCGGGAGCGGCTTCGCGCGCTCGGGGTGAGCGTCCAGGTGGTGCCGGGCAGCTCGGCCGGGGTGGACCTGCCCGCGACGCTGTGGGCGCTGCGGGAGCTCGGCGTACGGACGTTGCTCGTCGAGGGCGGCGCAAGAATGATCACGTCACTGCTCGGCAATCGACTGGTGGATCGCCTCGTCGTCGGCACCGCACCGAAGATCCTGGGTACCGGAACCGACGCGGTGGGCGACCTCGGAATCGCCCAAGTGACCCAGGGCATCTCACTGAGCAACAGATGCATGCACGTTACCGCGGACGACGTCATCACCGCCTGGGACGTCGCTTAACATCTCCCGGCCGGGCCGAGTTCGGCGACAGTCAGCGGCAGGCCCGGGTCGGCGGACAGGACAATGTGCTGGAGAGGGCCGTGGTGATTCGACAATCCTGCTAAACTATCCCCTTTCACGGAAGCAGCTTGATTGCGCTGCCGAAGCCGAGATTGCGCGGCTGCTGAATCGCGATGTGGAGGAATCCGAGTCGCTCAAGCTGTTGCGCCCGGCGCAGCGGGCCAACATCGATCGGACGTAGCCCAGCATCGGAGACGAGCT
This sequence comes from Actinomycetota bacterium, assembly GCA_030863045.1. Lineage (GTDB taxonomy): Bacteria > Actinomycetota > Actinomycetes > Mycobacteriales > Pseudonocardiaceae. The sequence goes on from JALZCN010000147.1 coordinate 4,112, forward strand.
GTGAGACCTTCTGCTTTGCCCCGTCGTCGTCACCGGCGATGAGCACGTCAAGCTGCTGGCCGCTGACCTCGCCCTTCACCAGGGTGGCGGCGAAGGTCGTGTTGAAGGCCTTCACCACCAGCGTCCCCGCCGGGACAAGGTCCTGGAGCTCCTCGGCAGCGGAGCTGCCTGGAGCTGTCGCCAGGCTGTCCCAGGTCTCGGTATTGACCGGGTTGGTGATGTCGATGACAACCTTGCCAGCGAGCTGGTCGGCGTACCGCCTCACAACGTCCGTGATGCCGGGATAGTAGACGGCGAGGACAACGACCTCGCCGCCGAAACGCGATGGTGCATCGAGCGCGGTCGCCGAGCTGCCTAGTTCGTCGGCAAGCTTCTGTGCCTTCGCCGGGTCACGGTCGACGACCTCAACCTCATGCCCACCGGCGAGGATGCGGGTACCGATCCCGCGGCCCATGCTGCCGGCACCAACAATCGTGACCTTCATCCTGCCTCCTCCAGAGCCGCAGGACTCGATAGCCAGGGCCTCCACCCGATCTGGGCTCCCGCGTCAGTACATGCAGCAACTACAGACGGCGGTGCCGACCGGGAAGTCGCTGCTATTGGGTCTTGGTTCCACACCATAGTGTTGTGCCTTGACGATGCTCGTCAGTGGCTTGACCAACACTCCGGGTCGGGCCTGCAGGGCGGGATTCACCTCGTCGTCCTGCGTGTTCATATTCCTAGCCATCAACCCATGACCTGCAGCCAAAAGCGACCCACGCAGCCGGTCCACCTCGGAGCCATAGAACCACACCGTCCCATGCCATTGGTGAAATGACCTCCGTCAGGGTGGTATGACATCCCGCGACACACGCGAGGACCGATGAAAACCATCCGCCATGTCGCCAGGATTGCCGGACGCGCAGGCCAAGTGGGCTAGCTGCCATATCGGCTTGCGGCGATAGGCCTACTTTTTGAGGCGCCGAGCGACGCGCTTAGGCCTAGTGCCGAGTGCTTGTCATCGACAGTCTTATGGCGGCGGTGGCTGGATTAAGTAAAGGTGCACTAGGGCAGCGGGCCGGGGCTGGTGGCGGCGCGGATCTTGTGCAGCCACGTGGTGGCCTGGGCAAGTGTGGGGCGGTCGATGCCGTGCCCGTCAGGGTGCCAGTGCAGCTTGACGGCTGCGCCGCGATCGATGAATTGCTCGGCCAGGCGTTTGGCCTGCTCGGGTGGGGCGATCGGGTCGGCTGTGCCGGCGCCGATGAACACCCCCACTTGGGACAGGTCCACCGTTGGCGGGTCGTTGAGGGGCACCATCGGTGCGAACAGCACCGCGGCTCGCAGCAGGCGGGGGTGTCGCAGCAGCATGGTCGCGGCGATGTTGGCGCCGTTGGAAAACCCCACGGCGACCAGCTGGGAGGCGGCCAGCTGGTAGTGCTCGACGGCGTTGGTGACGAAGGCGGCGAGCTGGTCGGTGCGCGTGAGGAGGTCGTCGGTGTCGAACACGCCTTCGGCCAGCCGCCGAAACCACCGGTTGGCGCCGTGTTCGGACACCTGTCCGCGCGGTGACAGCAGCGCCGCCTGCTCGTCGAGGACGTGACCGAGCTCCAGCAGGTCATCCTCGGTGCCGCCGGTGCCGTGCAGCAACAGCAAG
>JALZCN010000187.1 GCA_030863045.1 Actinomycetota bacterium
GCTAGTGGCGGTGCGAGGTGGAAGGGTTGGCCCCCAGTTGCGGGCTAGTGAACGGATCTTCCGCGAACCATGTCGCGTTGATCACAGCGCCACTGAAGGAACACAGAGGGAACAAACCCTCCAACAACCTCCAGCACCAAGCCGTCTGGCCTGACACATACACCCAGGTGACGACGTACGCGGCACCACTGGCCGGTACTACATAGCGACTGGAAGCAGCCTTGACACGGTAGAGGTCACTGGTTCAATCCCAGTATCGCCCACCACACAAGGGTCCGCCTGGGCGGCAGCACCGGACCAAAGCAGCGAAGCGAGCTCGTCGCCGCGGTCGAATCCTGTTGCATCGTGCACGCCATGTCCAGCTGCCGCTTCCCGTTGTCACCGTAAGCGATCCCGACCCCGAAATCGCCAACGGCGAGAAAGGCGACGGGCTGCGGATCCCTGATGCAGCATGGGTGTGCAGCCGCTGGACGACAGCGTGCCGGCGGGTTTCATGGTCCGTGGCGCCCAGTCATACCGCTGCCCACGTCCGGGGCTCACCGTCGACCAGCACCCGGGAGCGATAGGTGGTCGCTGGCCTCAGTCTCTGCGCCAGACGTGGTTGGCCTCACCGGTGATCGCACGCGCCACGATTTGCCCGTCGGCGGTGCCGAACGCGTTGATGCCTAATCGTCATCGAGGTTGCCTCGCCAGGTGAAGATCGGGAGAGGAGTATACCTGCATGGGGACACTATTTTTTAGTGAGAAAAAGCACACAACGCCGTCGAAAGTCGACTGGAAGCCGTTGGTAACCGCTAGTCGGCAGATACGCCGCCGGCTCACCCTCGCTGTCATCGGAAGCGTCGTGGCTCTCGTCCCGATGGCCTGCGGCCAGCAGGAACAGGAGCCCAAGACTCCTGCGCCGGCGGCACCACCGGCTGGCCAGCAACGTCCGAAGCCTCCCGCTCTAATCGGCAGCGACATTCTCACCGCGCCGACCCCAGGCGCTGAGGCCATCACCTACAACCCAGCCCTAGCGCCAGATGGCGCCGGGATTCTGGCCGCCATAATGCCGGTGAGCTGGGAGTACTCCCCCCGTACCGTAGCGACGTTATCGATCGCCGGGTTCCAGCCCAACAGGGCCTACGCCGTGCACGCGCACACCAAGGCCTGTGGCACCACCGGAGAGGACGCAGGGCCGCACTACCAACATCGCATTGATCCCGGCGCGACGCCTCAAACGCCATCGACCAATCCCGAGTACGCCAATCCGCAAAACGAGATCTGGCTAGACCTACGCACTAACGCGGATGGTTCAGCCAGCACCCACACCACCGTGCCCTTCAACATCACCGACCAGACACCCAGATCGATCGTGGTGCACGAGGCGACAACCACCGCAACGGCCCCTGATCAAGCAGGCCAGGCGGGCGCCCGGATCGCCTGCCTCACCCTGTTCCCTCAGTGACCGAAGGGTGCGCTCGACTACTGATGTCACCGCCGAAGTTAGCCCTCGGCGGCTTTAGGTCCATCCGGCAGCAGTTGATCAGTCACGGTCACACCCGAATGGACCGGCTGGCCAATTGACCTCACGCTAAAGGTAAGTGGTCTGGGCAGGCCTGCATGGACTGAACGGGTGGGATCCCCCCGGTCGTGCAGAACGGGAGTCGCACTCCGTGCAGCTGTACGCGGAGCCGCAGGCCGGCAAGAGTGGTGTGGCGGCCGGCCGGGTGGCTGGTTTGAGCTGACGCCCCGCCGCGTTCGCCGCCCGGTGGATCGGCGCGGAGAGAAGTCATTGTTGAGTCGTGATCATTCAACTACGATAAGTATCCGTGCGCGGATCTCAGGATGACCACGACCTGGTTCCCCTCCACCAGCCGTTCGAGACGGCCCTACGCGGATTCAACCGCAGGCAGGTCCTAGAGCATCTGGAATTACTCGATGGCCGCATCGCGATGGTTGCCGCCGATCGGGATACCGCCCTGGCGCAGGTCGCCGAACTCAGCAAGGTGTTGAATCATCTCCGCTTGGAAAGCGAGCTGCTCGAGCACCTGCGCCAGGAAACCCGTCAGGTGGCTTCGCAAGTTGATCAAATCCTGGCCAATCCCATGGCGGAGGCCAGCGCCCGGATTCAGCGCATCATGCGGCTGGCCGAGGAAGAGGCGGCCGAACTCAAGGCCACCGCCGAGGCAGACATCGCCGCGAGGAGAGCCCTCGCCGACCAGGAGATCGCCGAACTGAAAGCTGGCGCCGACGAGCAGATCGCGGGTCTGCGCGCGTGTGCCAGCCGCGAGGCCAAGTCGCTACTCGAGCACGCGAGGCGGCAGTGCGATCGACTAGAGATGGATCTTGCGGCCCGCCGGGAGGAGGCCGAGCGAGAAATAACGCAGATGATCGCAGAACGGGAATCCGCGGCCAACGCCCGGATCCGGGACAGCGAGCTGCGCAGCATTGCCCGCTTGCACCTCATGCAGCAGATGATCGGTGAGCAGCTGACGGCCCGGGCCTCCGCGGTCGAAACAGGTGAGGCGGAACTGCGTGAGCGGCGGATCCAGGTTGCCGGCGAGGTGGCCGCGCTCCAGAAGTTGCGCACTGAGGTCACCACTGCGGTGGCAGCCACGCACCATCTCTTGACCGACATACTCGAGAAGGTCCGCAGGGCCTCGGCTGAGAGCGTGCCAGACCCGAGATCAGACGCGAGCTCAACCGTCGAGGCACCCGAAGTCCCGACCCAGCGCAGCGCCGAAGGCGGGACGGTCTACCTGCTCAAGGCCGACGCCGAGGGCCGGCGGTTGCCGCACCCCCGCAGCTGACCCACCGCGCCGCCGGATACGGCCACTTGGGCTAATAACCTCCCAGCCATGACCGTTCTTGACGCGGCGGGCGCCACGACGTCCAGCTTCATCGCGACCGATGAACAGTGGAGCACTCACAACTACCATCCGCTGCCAGTGGTGATCACCTCCGGCGACGGGGCCTGGGTCACCGACGTGGCCGGCCGGCGGTACCTCGATTTTCTTGCCGGCTACTCGGCGCTGAACTTCGGGCACCGGCATCCCGCTTTGGTGGCCGCCGCAGTCGAACAGTTGGAGAAGGTCACCCTGACCTCCCGGGCCGTTCATCACGATCTTTTCGGCGCCTTCTGCCGGGAGCTCGCTGCGCTGACCGGCACCGAGATGGTGCTTCCGATGAACACCGGTGCCGAAGCTGTCGAGTCGGTGATCAAAGTGGCCCGGCTGTGGGCGCACCGGGTCAAGGGAGTGCCCGACGGCACCGCCGAGATCGTCGTCGCAGGCGGGAACTTCCACGGCCGCACCACCACGATCGTGTCGTTTTCCACCGACGAGGTGGCCCGGGCCGGGTTCGGCCCGTTCACTCCTGGCTTCGTGGTGGTGCCCTACGGCGGCCTCGACGCGCTCCGCGGCGCGATCACCTCCCGGACAGCTGCGGTGCTCGTCGAGCCCGTGCAGGGTGAGGCAGGGGTGCTGGTGCCACCACCGGGATACCTGGCCGGAGCCCGCTCGGTGTGCGACGACGCGGGCGCCCTGTTGATCGCCGACGAGATTCAATCGGGGTTGGCGCGCACGGGTGAGCTGCTGGCTCTGGATCACGACGGGGTACGAGCGGACCTGTACACCCTGGGC
>JALZCN010000167.1 GCA_030863045.1 Actinomycetota bacterium
CCACCGGTTGGCGCCGTGTTCGGACACCTGTCCGCGCGGTGACAGCAGCGCCGCCTGCTCGTCGAGGACGTGACCGAGCTCCAGCAGGTCATCCTCGGTGCCGCCGGTGCCGTGCAGCAACAGCAAGGTCAGCGCGTCGGGGGCTTTGGGCGGCGTGAACCGGTGGATGAAGGTTTTGACACCGGTGGTCATCGTGGCTGCCCGCTTTCGGTGGCGCCGACGGTGATCTCCTCGTCGGGGCCGGGGACCCGCAGCGTGGGCAGTGCGTGTTCGATCTCGGTGCGGGAGGGTTCGAGCCACGGCGGCAGCTTGAGTGCTCGGCCCAGCCGCATCAGCGGTTCGTCAACGGTGAAGCCTGGTGGGTCGGTGGCGATTTCCAGCAGCACCCCCCCGGGTTGGCGGAAGTAGATCGAGTGGAAGTGCTGGCGGTCCAGGATCGGCGTGACGTTCAGTCCTTGATCCATCAGCGTGGTTCGCCAGGCGATCTGCTCGGCATCGTCGGGGGTGCGCCAGGCGATGTGGTGCACCGTGCCGGCGGCCACCAGCCCTGGCGGGGCCTCCGGGCTACATAGCACGTCCACCAACGCACCAGCGCCACCATCGCTGGCGGCGAACCGGAACCGGGCGCTAGATTCCTCGACCAGACGGAATCCGAGCGTGTCGGCCAACAGTGCCGCGGTGTGTTCGTGACCGGCCTCGGTGAGCGTGACCGAGTGCAGCCCCCGGATCGCATGCTCTGGAGGGAGCGGTCCATCCCGCCACGGCGGCCGTGAGTCGGCCTGCGGGTGGGCGACTAGCTCCAGTGCCAGCCCATCCGGGTCGCGCACCGACAACGCCTCTTCCCCCGACCTGGTGGTGACCGGACCCGTCGCAACCGCCAATCCCGCCAAATGTGCCTGCCACCAGCCCATCGAACCCTGCGGGACCGAAAAGGCCACCGTGGTCGCCTATCCCGTGCCGCGGCGCCCTCGCGGCGCACTCGGCCACGGGAAAAAGGTAATCAACGTGCCGGGCTGGCCGGTCTCGTTCCCGAAGTAGAGGTGATAGGTATCCGGGGCATCGAAGTTCACCGTGGTTTTGACCAACCGCATTCCCAACGCGGTGTGGTAAAAATCCACATTGCGCTGCGGATCGGTGGCGATCGCGGTCACGTGATGCAACCCCGCCAGTGCGCTCGGCATGCTCGCTAACCTCCAGTAGTACGTCCGGCACCCCAAGGGTGAGCCCATGCGCCGAAGTATTCGTCTGACCATCACCCCCGCTCGGGCACGCACGCAAGCCCACATTGCCTATCGGGGGATCTCCACCGGCCAGCTCTGCTGCTGTGCCCAGCCGACGAAGCGGATCCAAGCGATCTTGCGGGTATTGCGCCCACAGCACGGCCATATCAACCCTCATACCCCATCCGCAACGACGCCCCCTACGGGCCGCTCGGCACGGCTTGCGCCGGCATTCGCGCGCGGACAGCGGCACGAGAGTGCGCTTCGCGTAGGTTTGCGTCGTGATCGCGGCGCGCGCTGACGTCGTCGGCAGCCTCCTTAGGCCGCGCGATCTTCTTGAGGCGCGGGAGCGTCTGGAGCGTGGCGAGATCGGTGCGCCCGAGTTCAAGCGGGTGGAGGATGCAGCGGTCGAAGCGGCGATCCGTCTGCAGGAGGGTGTCGGCCTCGCCGTGGTCACCGACGGCGAGATGCGTCGTGTCTCGTTTCAAAGCCAGCTCACGGAGGCGGTCGAGGGCTTCAGCGACTGGAATCTCAATGCGTTCCTGTGGGGTGACTGGCACGGGGACAAGGTCGGGAACAAGCGCATCGAACGCCCGCCGATCGCCGTCCTCGGTCGGCTGCGGCGCCGCCGCTTCCTCTCCGCCGAGGAATTCACCTACGCGCGCGGACACACAGAGCGGATCGTCAAGGTCACGCTGCCCAGCCCAAGCCTGTTCGCCAACTTCTACGATCCGCAGCGCTCACGCGGCGCCTACCCAACCCTGGAAAGCTTCCTTGCCGACGTCACCGAAATCCTGCGCGAGGAAGTCGACGAGCTCGTGCGGCTGGGCTGTGAATACATTCAGCTCGACGCTCCTCACTATCCACTGCTCCTCGATCCCACCTATCGCGACTTCTACGCCAGCAGAGGCTGGCCGGCCGAGCGCTGGCTCGACCTCGGTCTCGAGCTCGACAACATCGTCTTGGGACAGCGTCCCGGCGTTACGTTCGGCTTCCATCTCTGTCGCGGCAACCAACAGAGCCGCTGGCTGGTCGAGGGCGGCTACGACTGGCTCGCGCCGCGCCTGTTCCCCCGCCTACGTGCTCAGCGGCTCCTGCTCGAATATGACGACGAGCGCTCCG
>JALZCN010000194.1 GCA_030863045.1 Actinomycetota bacterium
GGTTGGCGTTGCCGAACGAGTAGCCTTCCTGACGTCGGCTGGACTGGATTGGCGGACAGTTTGGTCGTGACACCTGGGTATCGGGAGGGCTGGTTGAAGTGAGTGAGACCTACACCGCAAGGTACGAACGCGACGGCGAAGCCTGGGTGGCAGAGATCGTCGAAGAGCCTCGTATTCACAGCCGGTGCCCTACCTTGGCCGCGGTGCGAGAGAGTATTCGGGACGCGCTTGCCCAGTGGCTCAAGACAGATCCCGCAAAGCTTCGAATTGTTGACGACTTCCGCTTACCCGCCCAAATTCGGACGGCCCGGGAACTAGTGAAAGCGACTCGGACGGACGACGAGCGGACGCAGATGATGGCCAGCATGACCGATTCCAAATCGGCGATGAGCTGGGCGGAGGATCTGGGTGTTTCCATGCGCGACCCGGTGACGGTCCAGGCGCTCATGAGCCTCGGAGACAGGGAGGTCTCGATCGACACGTTCTGCCACACGATCACGATGGCGGAAGAGTTGTCGAGGCTGACCGCGACCGGTGACCATGACCTTCCGTACGGCGTCCTCGAGAGCGACTAAACGCCCTGGACATGGGCGCGCCGGACCGGGAGGCTGACCGGGCACTGTGCCGAATCGATGCCCTCGGCGCAGATGCCAGGTCTCAACTCGTTGGGTCCGAACGGGTGACCTTGCACCGCACGGGTTCTCCAGCGGGTATTCATGCGAGGCTTCACCGTCATGTATCTCTCAATGAGGAGCCCCATGCAGATCGACAGCGTGCTTCCGAACCGGGTGTCGCCCGGTCAGTCCGTGATCATCCAAGGTACCGACTTGAGCACCGCGGAGAGAGTCTTCTTCGGTGACCAGGAGGTCTCGTTCGATGTCGATGGCGAAACCTTGGTGGTAGATGTCCCGGACGGCTCCGGCGACGTCGAGGTGATCGTCGAGGGCGCGGACGGCACGAGCGATGGCTTCATCGTCACCATCGAGTAAAGCTCCCTGTCGGGTATGGGCTTCGACGTCAGGCCCGCTTGGTTCCGGCATCAGCCTGGTCCGCAATCGTCCTGAGGTGGATGCGGGCCGCCCGCCGGCCGTCCATCTCGGTCACAGTGAACCGCAGACCGAGCGCCTCCGTGGTGTCCCCGGCCTCCGGAAGCCGGCCCAGCTGATCGACGACGAAACCGGCCAGTGTGGTGAAATGCCCTTCTGGTAGCTCGATACCGGTGAGCTCCTTGATGTCGTCACGGTGCAGCAGCCCGTCCAGCTCCATGCCGCCGTCTTCGAGGCGGCCGCTCGGGCGACGTCGTGGGTCGTACTCGTCCTCGATATCGCCGACCAGCTCCTCGATGAGGTCCTCGAGGGTCACGATCCCGTCGGTGCCCCCGTACTCGTCGACGACGATCGCCAGGTGGCCGCGCCGGCGCATCTGGGACAGCGCCGGGACGAGCGGGAGGCTTCCCGGCAACACCGGCGCCGCCCGGGCAAGCTCGCCAACCGTCTTCGGTCCATGCCGCGCGTGATCGCGACGGTACGCGGCGGTCAGCAGGTCCCGGACGTGAACGACGCCGACGATGTCGTCGGATGAGTCTGCGGTGACCGGGTAGCGGGAATGCGGCCGGTTTGCGATGTACGCGGTCGCCTCCTCAACCGGGAGCGCCGCGGAAAGGAAATCGACTTCAGTCCTGGGTACCATGACCTCACGGAGCACCCGATCAGTTGCAATGAAGACGTCGGTCAGAACGCGCCGCTCCTCAGGAGTCAACTCCTCGTGGCTGCTCACCAGGTCCCGCAGTTCCTCCTCACTGACCTCGTCACTTTTGGCATGCGGGTCTACACCCAGCAAACGGACTACTGCGTTGGTGGACACCGACAGCAACCAGATCACCGGGCGAAAGACCTTCGCGATCCACTCCAGCACGGGAGCTACGAACAGGGCGCTAATCTCAGGCCGTTGCAGCGCTAATCGCTTCGGCGCCAGCTCGCCAAGCACCAGCGAGGCATACGACACGACCAACGTGATCAGGACGAGCGCTGCCGTCTCGGCGAAGCCTTCCGATATCCTCCATTCGACCAGCTTCCGCTGCAGCCCAACGGCCAGCGTCGCACCACCGTAGCTGGCAGCGAAGAACCCGGCGAAGGTCACACCGATCTGCACTGCGGACAGGAACCGACTCGGGTCCTCCCGCAGGCGCGACACTGCTCGTCCACGTCTGCCCTGCTCGGCCAGCCGGCGGACCTGCCCGTCCCGGAGCGAGACCATAGCGATCTCCGACGCCGCGAAGTAGCCGCCGATCAGGATAAACAGCAAGACCACCAAAGAACTCAGAAGCCAACTGTCCATACGGCCGTCGTTACCTTTCTACCCGTGCACTCGCTCGCAGAGCCAGGACCGACAGCAACGGTCCCGCGTCATCCCGTCCGCCGGCGTTACCCGCTACCGGCGGTCCGATAGTGGCCGCTCCGCCGGTCCACCAAGCAGGTTCGAAGGCGGCCGGGAGAGATTCCCGGCTGCCCCACGCTGGGTGAACGCCTCGGTCCGCGTGGGTCATTCTCGCCGGCCCACTACTGCATAACCGCTGAACCGCTCAGGATGGTCATCAACGTTGACCGGTGAGACCGGACGCCACAACGGCAAGAACACCACTCCGGGGGGCACCAGCTCAAACCCGCCGAGCAACGCCTCGATCTGCGCACTGGTGCGCATCGTCAACGAGGCGGCGGTGCGCTGGTAGAGCTGGGTGAGCGGCCCCACTTGGTCGGGCCGGCCGACGTGGCTAGCGTGCGAGACGGCGAGGTAACTTCCGGGCGCCATCATCTTGCGGTACTGAGCGACGATGTTCGCCAGATCCTCGTCCGGGACGAAATGCAGTATCGCCACCAGAGCACGCCAATCGGCTGAGCGGGGTCGATCAGCTGCCTCACCCACGGACCGTCGAGGATCGCCGCCACGTTGCGCAGATCGGCCTGCACGACGTCTGCGCACGGATTTCTGGACGGGTCGATGTCCACGTAAACCACTCGAGTCCCGGGTGCGATGGCCTGGGCGACCTCATGTACGTTGCCCTCAGTGGGAATGCCGGAACCGATGTCCAGAGACTGGGTGGTACCTGCCCTCACCAGGTAGCGTACTGCCCGGCGCAGGAATGCCCGGTTGGCTTGCATGATCAGCGGCAGCTCAGGCCAGAGCGCGATCGCTTGACGGGCCATCCGCCGGTCGACGGCGAAGTTGTGCGAGCCACCAAGGTAATAGTCATACACTCGGGCGATGCCGGGATGCTCCACGTCCACGTCATTGGACACCCAGCGCGGCCGTTCCATCGGTCACCTTCCTACTGGTCTCGACGACGTCGAGGCCGAGGATGCTAGTCGCAAACGCGGACTCCGCCCCGAGGTGTCAAAT